>DBXA01000019.1:2981-9985 GCA_002309235.1 Christensenella sp. UBA1224
AGTGTGAGCACAGGCGTCTTCAGGTAGGTATCATCGGAAGGCAGCATAGCCGCCATCTTTTCGAAGTCCTCCGTCGCCTCGTCTTCGATGACGTCCATGACGTCATCGGCGGTGATGATGCCCACCAGTCTGTCCTCATGATCTACGACCGGGATAGACATAAGGTCATACTTGCGAACCGTATCCGCTACGACCTCCTGGTCATCCATCGTATGGACACTGACCGGGTTCGGCGTCATATAATCGCTGACCTGGGCATCCTCCGGAGCCAGTATCAGAGTCCTCAGCGGTATCGTGCCTCTCAGGTGCCGGCTCTCGTCGATCACGTACAGCGTATATATGGTCTCTTTATCGACTCCGGTCCGCCTTATCTCCTCCATTGCCTGACGAACGGTGCACGGCGTATGGAACTCACAGTATTCGATGGTCATGAGGGAGCCTGCCGAATTTTCCGGGTAACGAAGGAACTGATTGATCAGATTCCTGGTATGCTCATCGGTATTCTGGAGCACCCTCTTGACGACGCCGGCAGGCAGCTCCTCAAGAAAGTCGACCGCATCATCCAGGAACATGGAATCGATCAGGTTATGTATTTCGGAATCACCTATGCTGTCGATCAGCTCACGCTGTTTGTCCGGCTCCATGTAACTGAAGACATCAGCGGATATATCTTTCGGCAGTATCCGGAATACGATAAGCATTTTTTCCGGAGAGAGCATGGAGATATATTCCGCGATATCTACATTTTCGAGCATGGAAAGTGCACCGCGCAGCTCCGTATGCCTTCCGGCTTCAAGCAATTTATCCAGTTTTGTACGGATCGTTTCAATATCAAACGCCAATGACAACATCCCCTTATCGTGATCTCTCTTCACAATGAGAAAAAAAGCCAAGCAAGCGCATTCGCGCAATTGGCCGAACGGAGATGTGCCCCTGAAGGAAATGATCAGTGAACCCTTCGATGAACGGCACTCGGATCATTGACAGGCACACAACTTCGACCGCCGTCATCCATTCGGTTCACCCCCAATATGAGATAAAAGGAACCGCAAATTCCCTTATAATAAGGTTACTGCAATGAAACAGCCGTGTCAAGAGCGATGTCAGAGATATTTTATTACAATTACTTTTCAAAGAAGGAACGATAGGAATGAGACCGCGCCTGTTGCAATAAGCGTCATGATACCGCAGGCGGTGATATTGCCGAAAAGTATCACGCAGGCCGCAGGAAGCCGCTTGATATCCAGGAGCACGGCGATAGCCGAGCCCGTCCATACGCCTGTCCCCGGAAGCGGCAGCGCTACGAACAGATACAGAGCCCACAGGCTGCCCTTGCGCATCTTCGCAGCCTTTTCCTGCGCTTTTGTGATAAACCTGTCCGCAAGATACCGGATCGGCTTGATCGGCCAGGAAAGCACCCAGTCGAGTATAGGCCTCAGTAGCCACAGCAGGAACGGCATCGGAAGCGTGGACGCGATCACCGCCAGAAGGAATGCCGGCAATGCGGGCATTCCCGCGGCAAGGGCAGTTACAACCGCGTACCTGCCTTCAAAAGTGGGAACCATACTGAGAAGGCAGGTCGTTATTACCTTCCCCAAATTTTCCGAAAGGATAAATGCGCCTTCGTTCATCAAAATCCTCCGTTTCGATCCGTATGCGTCTGCCGTTCGTGTCCTTCCTCAGTGAATACTATCCCTGAGCGAAACCGCCATTTCACGCGTGGTCGTGCACAGTGCGGAGTAGTTGCCTATCACGGCATGGTCAAGTATCTCCTTTGCTTCCTCATCCCTGCCCGCTTCATGGTAAAGCTTGCCGAGATAATACAGCGTATCGACCTGCTTCGGATTGAACTTATGCGCCTTTTCAAAATACGGCAGCGCTTCTTCCGGCCGGCCCATGCGCAGATACATCTGCCCCATGTTGTCGAGGATGACGGCATCCTCATCGTCGTAGGCCATAGCCTCCTTGTTGAACTCCTCCGCCTCGGTGAAATCCCCGGTCTGTTCCGCTTTCTCTATGAGCATATAGCCGAGGGAGCCGTATATCGTACCCATTTTCCGGTCCTGGAACACGCCCTTCATCAGCTCGATCGCCTGGTCAAGCTTTCCCTTCTTCCACAGGCAGATGGAGTAGTTGACGCGCAGCTTCTGCTTATCCGCTTTCTGACGCGTTGTTTTATCCGCCCTGCGGATCAGCTCCATCGCTTCATCAAACCTCTGAAATCTCATGAGCAGCACGCTGTACGCCTCAAGATACATCGGCGCGCAGTTCTTATCTACCGCTGCCTTCGCGTAATTCGCGAGCGCGCTCTGGTATTTGGCATCCGCTTCCTTTACCTTTTCCTCGCCTGAAAGCTTATTTCCGTTGATATGATCAAGGTATGCCTTTCGGCCATGCAGCCATCCTGATATGGACATCTTATTCTTCCTCCCTGTTCATTAATCTTTTTTTCAGTCTGTTCACTCGCTTTTGGGCGCTGTCACGGCCAAGTGCATCCGAAAGCTCAAGAGCGCGCGTCGCGTACCGCAGCGCCGTCTTCAGATCGCGGAGCACGTGCTCATAATACTTCGCCAACTGCGTATAGGGAAACATGCCGCAGGTCCCGGCAGATATCATCTTCTCCAGGTGTCTTAAGCGCTCCTCATCCCTTCCCTGCTGCCTGAGCATCCTGTCAAGCTCCACAGCAGCCTTTTCCCGGGAAGGCCTGCTCCTCAAAGCCGCTATGCTCGTTGCCGGGATATACCGTTCTGCGCTCTCATACAATCTCTCCGCTACGTCCCTTTCACCCTGTTTTTCAAGCGTTATCGCCATACTGAGCTGATCCGCGCTGTCACAGAGCCTGTCAGGCTCATCAAAGCAGGCGCATAAGGCGCACAGCAGAGAGGACATGGATATGATATCGTGCCTGTTGTGTTCGATGACCTCCTCCAATACGGACATATCACCTGTACGGAGGTATTCAAAATACCTTTCCGGCGCTTCGCTTCCGGGAAGATCCGCCTCGCGCTCATAGCCGAGTATTTCCTCCTCGAGCCGCGTGAGCCTGACACTGCCAAGCCTCCTCTTCCAGAGCCTGCGGGAATGCTTGAGAAGGTCCAGGGAATCCATATCCTCCAGAGGATATTCGCGCCGGTTCATAGTACATCTGGTGTTGAGGAGCGGAAGATCAAAGGTATTGCCGTTGAAGGTGACCACCATGTCGAAATCTTCCGCAACCCTCGCAAGTTCCCCGATCAGCATATCTTCGCTGGCATAATCCTTCATAAGGATCTGCCTGGTATGGAAATCCGTCCCTCTGACCCAGCCGAGGCCTACAAGGAACGCTACCGTTCCCACGCCGCCGGAAAGCCCCGTCGTCTCCGTATCGAGAAAGAGCATCCTTTCAATATCCGGCTCCGCATCGGCGCATTCAAGCCGTTTCATGCCGGCAGCGCCAAGATGAAACAGCCTTTCATCTGCCGTTGTCGCGTTCTCGCGTATCTCAAGACCCGCAGCCGGTTTGGAAGGCTTTGGACTTACGGACGATGAGATACCGATACCGCGCAGCCTGCTGCGCAGTAATGACATATCCGACATCCGGCCGTCCCCTCCGCTTGCAAACGATCATCATTTTCCGGGCGGCATCTGCCCGAACCGCCGCATGTGCTGCGGCTGACATGAAAACCTCATGATTCTATATGCAGTATTATACCACATGGAAGACGGTGATTGCCATACAGGCGCATCAAATGATATAATTGCTGAAAACAGACCCAAACGGAGGAGAATATGCGCATCTCTGTCGAAAATGTATGCCGTAACTATGGCGGGAAGCCGGTCCTCGACCACGTAACGCTTCCGATTACCGAAAAGAGCCGCATAGGCCTTATCGGCGTAAACGGGACAGGCAAGAGCACGCTTCTCAGGCTCATCGCAGGCCTGGACGAACCCGACAGCGGTTCCGTTACGGTATTTCCCGGCGTACAGATCTCATATCTCCCGCAGACGCCCGAAAACGTAAAAGGGAATACGGTGCTCGAACAGGTGTTCGCGAATTGCTCTCCTTCTTTTCGCGATATGAACGAATATGAGGCAAAGACAATGCTCACGCGCCTGGGCATCAATGATTTCGATCGGGATATCTCCGAGCTTTCAGGCGGTCAGCGGAAGCGGGCTGCCCTTGCCGCCGCGTTCATCCGCCCTGCGGATGTGCTGATACTCGATGAACCGACCAACCACCTGGACACGGATATGATCGATTGGCTTGAAGGACAATTGAAACGGTATTCCGGTTCCGTCATCATGGTCACACATGACAGATACTTTCTGGACAGAGTCGTAAATACGATCGTTGAAATAAGCCATGCTCACCTTTATTCATATGAGACGAATTATTCGGGTTATCTGAAGCTTCGCGCCGAAAGGCTGGATATGTCCCTCGCGTCGGAAAGAAAACGCCAATCCATACTCCGCCGTGAATACGAATGGATCACGCGCGGCGCACAGGCCCGAACGACAAAATCCGGAGAACGCATCAGGCGCTATGAAGCGCTTCTCAATGAAGACGCTCCTGAAGTCCAAAGGAATATAGAAATAACCGCCGGTTCTTCCCGGCTTGGCAAAAAAACGCTTGAGCTTAAGCAGATCACCAAGGCTTTCTCCGGCAGAACAGTGATACAGCCCTTCAGCTACACGCTCCTGAAAGATGACCGGATCGGCGTCGTAGGCCGCAACGGAGCAGGGAAAAGCACGCTGCTCAATATGATAGGCGGGCTGCTTACGCCTGACGCAGGAGAGATCGAAAGGGGAGCAACGGTCCGGATAGGCTATTTCAGGCAGGAAAACGAAGCGCTCGATCCCCATCAACGGGTATTGGATTATATCAACAATATATCGCCTGCACTGCACACGGCAGAAGGCAGCATATCTTCCGTCATAATGCTGGAAAAATTCCTGTTTCCGGCAGAAACCCACAGGGATGAGATAGGCCGCCTCAGCGGAGGCGAAAGGCGCAGGCTGTATCTGCTCGGAATATTGATGAGTGCTCCGAACGTCCTGCTGCTCGATGAGCCGACAAACGATCTGGATATCGAAACGCTCACGATACTCGAGGAATACCTCGTAACCTTCCCCGGAGCTGCCATCGCTGTCTCCCATGACAGGTACTTCCTGGATAAAACGGCCCGCAGCATATTCGAGATACGTCGAGACGGCGAGGTGCGCACCTATACGGGAGGCTTTTCCGATTACGCGGCCAAGCGTGAGCCTGACACGGAGAAGAGCAGCGCAAAGCCTGAAAAGGTACAAAAGGAGATCCCCAAGCCCTCGCGGCCCGGGAAGCTGCGCTTTTCCTTCAAGGAGCAGCGCGAATTTGAGACCATAGACGATGATATCGCGGCGCTTGAATCCGAGATAGCCGAATGCGAAGCACTGATCAGCGTAAATGCCAGCGATTATATCAAGCTTGGGGAACTGACAGCGCAAAAAGAGAAGCTCACTGCCATGCTTGATGAAAAAACCGAAAGGTGGGTGTATCTGAACGATCTGGCGGAAAGGATAGAAGCACAAAAAAGCTAAGGAATGACTGAAAAAAGAGTAATGAAATGCTATTCTTTTTTATCAATCAACTGATATGTTTTGTATATTGACACAAGGATACTATCACTAGTAGTATTAAGCATAGAAGGATTAAGTTTTGAAAGGAAGATCACTATGAAGAAAATTAGAACGTTTTTGTCGTTTGTACTTTTTTTTAGTATATTATCTTTTGCTGCATTTGCTCAAGAGACACAGGGTACTCAAACCATAACTTATAATGATGGTGAATTCTCTTTTGACTTACCTCTTGAGTTTTACAAGTACAGTGAAGATGATCATAATATTATCTATTTGGACAAATTAAGTAACATTGAAATTCTCTTTTTTCAGACTATTATTGCTGGTCATACATTAGAGAGAGAAATATCTTCTTCGGTATTCGGAGGCGAATCTGAACACGAGGAGTGTATTGTTAGAACTATAAATAATACAACTTTTGTTGAATATACTTTTTCGGATTCTGGAAGTATAGTCGAGAAAAGAGGTTGTTGGATAAATGATGATAATGGAGCAGTATTTGCATTAATGTACATAGTTATTTCGGGAGAATATTCTGATGTAGACGACGAAATCTGGGAAAACATCGTTAATACTGTAAAATACCCTGATATTCAAGAGGAAAGCACAACCGGTGCGTCGTCGTCTGAATCAGAAGAATCATCTTCTCATAAAAACAAATCTGATTCAGAAGAGATTATGTTAAAAAAAGGAGATAAGGGTAATGATGTCAAACAACTTCAAGAAATGCTCATTGCTTTAGGTTTCCTAAATGACACTGCTGATGGAAGTTTTGGCTCTAAGACCGAAACGGCAGTAAAGGCATATCAAAAGGATAACAAGCTTTTTGAAAATGGGATTGTGACAAAAGGCCTTTTGGATTCGTTGCAATCAGAGTATATGTCAAACAAGGGAAGTAAGGCAGATACAAATAAAGTAACTGAGAACGATTATGACTTAGCTTATGTTATTCGCGGGAAGAATTACTGGAGTTATTGGGTTATTAATACCGAAACTAAGGTGATTAGATCGTTTACTACAGAGGATTATGGTGTTTTAGTCGGGACATACAAAGGCGATTTGATTAATGGAGCAGATGTAACATACAAAGGTGGGGTTACAGAACATATTTGCTATAAATGGGTTATGACCGATTCAAAGTTGATGATTGACGGGTATTATGAAGCATCAAAGACATCTGTTTCATCTGCTATAGAGTATTTAAACAATCCAGAATATCAAGATATTACTGAATAATATGTATTTCATATATTTATATGTAAGAATATTGTTTTTACAGTAAACATAGAAATAAATAGATCCCTTCACATTTTCTTAGGGAAACCAATTCTCCCGTATTGAATACTTTGCGCAGCTACGCTGTGAAGAGCCTGTGAAAAAAAAGGTTATGTCAAGTATCTTTCGCACAT
>DBXA01000065.1:0-4355 GCA_002309235.1 Christensenella sp. UBA1224
TCCAGCCAGCCCACCTGCTCCTCCTTGTCCAGAAGTGAACAAACACAGGCGTATTCCTCCAGAGAGAACCCGCTGATATTCGCCATGACAGGCTTATGGAAGCACTCCTTCAGCTTGGGCAGTTCTTCACTGATCACCTTATCCACGCCCGGGTTCTGAAGCCCAACCGCGTTGAGCATGCCGGAAGGCGCTTCCGCGATCCGAGGGCAGGGATTCCCGAATCTCGCCTCCTGCGTAGTCCCCTTGAAGGAGAAGGTTCCCAGAATATTGATATCGTAATACCGCGCGAACTCATACCCAAACCCAAAAGTACCGGATGCGGGAATGATCGGATTATCCAGCGCGATGCCGCATAGCTCAACGCTCAGCCTTCCCACAGGATCTCCTCCTTCCTGAGAACAGGGCCCTCTTTGCAGATGCGCTTATACCCTGTGATCGTCCTGCAGCTGCAGCCCATGCAGGCGCCGAAGCCGCAGCCCATACGCTTCTCAAAGCTGAACTGGCCGGATGTTTCAGAGACAGCATAGACAGAACGCAGCATAGGCTCCGGCCCGCAGCAGTAAAAGTAGGAGCAGTCCATCTCAGGCATGGCATCTGTAACAAAACCTTTCTTCCCGTAGCTGCCGTCTACAGTCGTTACAACCGTTTCCTCGCAGATGGCTTTGAACTCGTTTTCAAAGAACACATCGGAAAGCTTATTGAAGCCAAGTATCACCTTGACACTTTTGCCTCTTTCTCTCAGTTTTTTTGCAAGGAAGTAAAGGGGCGGCACACCTGCCCCGCCTCCGATAAGCAAGGGAGCATCTCCCGCCGGTTCCAGATCATACCCATTCCCGAGTCCTGTCAATAGGTCAAGATCAGTCCCTTCGGGCAATGAGGCCATCTTCGCCGTTCCCGTGCCCACGGTTTTATAGATGATGGTCAGGATATCGCCTTCGCAGTCGCACACGGAGATCGGCCTTCGCAGAAACAGCCCTTCCAGCCTGATGTTCACGAATATTCCTGGCGTAATGATTTCCGATGTGTCTCCCCGGAGGCGCATGAGCATGACTCCGTCTGCCAGAGGTTTGTTTTCCATTACGGTAAAGGATCCCTGCTTCATTCTGTTTCCCCTTTTTCCATGGCGGGATCGATCCATGCGATGCTGCCGTCGCAAACCGTCATCCTGTTCTTTCCGCTTACCGTCCAGCCTGCAAAGGGTGTAGCCTTCCCTTTTGAGAGGAAATCATCCGGGTCTATGGTATACCCGGCATCCAGATCCCATACGGAGAAATTGGCAGGCTTCCCCTCCTCAAAGGGATTGGCGATCCCGAACCTTTTGCAGGGCGCCGTATACATGAGGTCGATCAGCTTCTCAATCGTGAAGATGCCCTTTTTTACAAAATATGTATACATGAGCGGGAATGCCGTCTCTATGCCGACGATCCCCATCAGGCTGCCTGCCAGTCCCCTGCTCTTTTCCTCGGCGCTGTGGGGAGCATGATCCGTTGCGATCATATCTATTGTTCCGTCGAGTATCCCCTCTGTCAGCGCCTCCCTGTCCTCTTTTGATCGGACAGGCGGATTCATTTTAAAGCGTCCTTCTTCCTCCAGCATGCTGTCATCCAGCAGCAGGTAGTGCGGCGCCGTCTCGCAGGTCACATCCAGCCCTTCCCTCTTTGCCCGGCGGATCAGCTCGACGCTCTCCTTTGTCGAAATATGGCATATGTGGTAGCTGCAGCCCGTCTTGCGTACCAGGTCCAGATCGCGCTTGATCTGCCCCCATTCGGATTCGGAGCAGATCCCCCTGTGTCCATGAGCCTTGCAATATATACCATCGTGGATATAGCCGCCGTGAAGGAGCGAGTTATCCTCGCAATGCGCGGTGATGAATTTTCCGAGCGATCTCGCCTTGCACATAGCGGCCCGCATGATGTCATCATCCTGAACACCATGCCCGTCATCGGAAAAAGCGCAGACATAAGGCGCCATGGCGTCCATATCCGAAATGAATGCCCCTTTTTCCCCTCGTGTGATCGTCCCATACGGGTATACGGCAATACGGGCATCCCTCCTGATGATATCAAGCTGGATGTTCAGGGAACGCAGATCGTCCGGAGTGGGGTCAAGATTCGGCATAGTGCAGACAGCAGTATACCCGCCGTGCGCTGCGGCAAGCGTACCGCTCGCTATGGTCTCTTTATAAGAAAAACCCGGTTCACGGAAATGAACATGCACATCCGTCAAACCGGGGATCAATGTATATCGTTCACAATCGATAAGTCTTGCATCGGCCTGGATTTTTCCGTCCGGTCGAAGGATACCTTCCGAAACGGAAACCGTCCCCCTCCTGAACGTTCCGCCCTGGTAATAACAGGCATTCTGGAAGACGGCATTCATCGATGGACTACCTCCGAATCTCTTCTATCGTGCCGGCACACAGGAGCACAGATCAGATATTGCTCAGCTTGCAAACACTGCCCCAAGCGTGTCCGGTTCCAAGGATTTGCGTCATTCTATCATCCGGAAAGTGTACTGTCAAGCATAAAACATATGCTTTCCTGTAAAATCCAGGGCCGTTCAGGTATCCTGCGGCTCAGAAACAACCGCAGCATCCGTACGCGGAAGGCGATGCTGCCGGAACAGGTATACGGTCGTCAGGAGGACAGCCGCCGTCAGCCATGCCATGGGCTCTGTGCGGAGGATGGCATTCTCACTCCACAGCCTTACAGCGGCGGTCGTCATGAATACCCTTGTACAGAATTCCAACGCGCCGGAAAGCATCGGCGTTACGGTATCCGCAAGGCCGTTCAGCGCACACCTGTAAATATGCAGCATATAAAGGATGGGCAGCCAGCTGCACATGATCTTCAGGTACCGGTAAGCCGTATCCAGCGTTGCAGTGAACCCGGCCGGATCATCATTGGAAATAAACAGGGAAAGGACCGATCTCCCGAAAAGTATGAGAACAGATGATATCACGAGCGAGATCCCCATTGCGACGATCGCCGCTGACTTGGAACCTGTTCTTACACGGCTGTATTTTCCGGCACCAATGTTCTGTGAGATGAAAACAGACAATGCGTACCCTACCGCCATGCCGGAAAGCTCCATAAGCCCATACAGCCTTTCGGTTGCCGTAAAAGCAGCGACAAATGTCACCGCATAGCCGTTAAGGGCATGGGTAACAAACAATCCGCCGCCCGCTGTGACCGCATGCTGGAGAGCAAGAGGCAGCGCGAGACGAAGCTCCTTGCGTACGGTCTGCGCGTTATCTCGAAAGGAAGACCTTTCCGGCATATACTCACGCATCCTGACAGCGGCAGGCAGGCAAACGATCACGGAAGCAGCCTGTGCAATGACAGAAGCAGCCGCAGCACCTGCTACACCCATGCCGAACACGGCGATGAATAGCAAGTCCAGTACAATATTGGTCAGAGCGCCTGTGATCATGGCAATGAAAGGCGTCTTTGTATCCCCCATGGAGCGCATGACGGCATCCAGCGCATTATAAAAAACGATTATGGGTATCGCCGCAAAGTAAATGCGCAGATAGCGTTCGGAAAGGCCTATGATCTCCGGTGAAAAGCCCAGTAAGAGCAAAACAGGGCGAATGGATAACTGCACCAAAGCCGTCATTGCGGCACACAGTACGGCCGATATGGTGAAAAGCCCCGCTATTGCCTTCCGTAAGCTTACGATATCCTTCGCGCCGAAGCGATTCGCTATATGGATGCCTGCCCCCTGCGTCACACCGATAATGATGCTCAGTATCATGTAATGAAGCCAGCCTGTATTGCCCACTGCCGCCAGCGCGTTGATCCCCAGGAAGCGGCCGACGACAGCTGTATCCACGACGCTGTACAGGTTCTGGAAAATATTGCCCGCCATAAGGGGAAGCGCCATAGACAGTATGATACCCAGAGGCTTTCCGACTGTGGCGTCTGTAACTCTTTGCTTCATATGATCCTCTTACCTGAAGTCTTCCCTGAATTTCCATTCGCGTATTAACAGATCCGTATAAAAGATCGCCCATCCGATAGGGAAGGACGGCCTCTGCCTATTACATAAGATCAGTGCTTGCTGACCGCTTTTCCAACCAGGTAGCAGGCCGCTGCAACGACCATACCGTTGATGGAAGCGATGCCCCAGTTCAGTATATTGGCAACCAACGCTCCCAGTATGACGCCGACTACCGCGAAGATATTGCAGTTATCTTCTACGTTTACAGTATCATAGTTCTTCCGGTTGCAGAAGTAATCGAGCACGAGGATGATGCCGATAGGCGGCAGCGTGCAGTTGAGCACATTCAGCCAGCTTACGAAATTCCAGTACAGCCATATCGCCGCGACCGTGCCGATGATACCGGATACCAG
>DBXA01000065.1:4406-13501 GCA_002309235.1 Christensenella sp. UBA1224
GGCATTGTCATTCGTAGTCCAGATGTTGAGGCCGAGTACCAGTATGGCAAGGTAAAACATGTTCAGGTTGATCATGACATCAAAAATGTCATTGCCTCCGACATAAGCCGAGGCGACCGCACCGAACAGGAACATAAGGGAATTTCCGATGAAGAAAGCGACCACGGTTGTCAGGAAACCGGATTTGCCGCTGCGCGCAAAGCGCGTAAAGTTAGGCGTCGCGGTACCGCCGCTGACGAATGAGCCGATGACCATGCCCGTGCCGCCGATGATGGTGACCGTTCCGCTGGACTGCGCAAACTGATCTGCCAGCGTCTTATCTCCCCGGGCAACTGCCATGATCATGGCAACTGTTCCCAGAACCGCAACCGCAGGTACTGCAACATAGCTGACGATCGTAAGGGATTTGATGCCGAAATACGCTGATCCCGTCATCAGTATACCGGCAATGATCACCATGATCCAGATGGCGAGGTTGCTGTCATTGAACATGGCCTTCGCGATCGGAATGGCGAACATGGCAAGACCTACGCCAAACCAGCCGATCTGGGTGAAGGATATCATGGCTGAAGGAAGCCAGGAGCCTTTTAAACCGAAGGATTTGCGGGCAAGCAGATCCAGGCTCATACCGGTCTTGGCGCCGACATAACCTAGAAGGCCCGTGTATATGCCGAGTATCGCGCCGCCGAGGAGAACGGAACCGATAAAGCCGCCCAGGTCAAGCCCATCCGCCATTTTCTGGCCGACCCACATACTGGCTGAGAAAAATGTGAAGCCCAGCATGATCATAAACATCGTCACAATTCCCTTGCGTTCGCTCTGCGGTACCGCAGCCTCCGCATAATCGACATCGACCGTGGTTTTCCTTTGTTTGTCCATTGATGATCCCCTCCTAATGCTTTGTTCACCATGTCCCATGATCTATCAGAAGATGTACTTTTTCAGCGCGGAAGTGAATTCTTCTATGCGCTGCTGCGCGATCTCGCGCAGGGTAACACCATCGAGACTCTTGATATAGCCGCGCTCCTGTTCATACAGCCAGCGGTTTTCACGCTCATCCAGGTTCCAGTAATGACAGCTCCTGACCCAATCCTCATAAGAGATCTCCAGAGGGTGTCCGAGCTTTTCCTCAAGAAGCTTATCTTTCTCAATGATATCCGCCCGCTTCAGGATGCCGTTCCAAAACTCAAGTACTTCCTCGATATGCTCGCGGATCTCATAACGCCTGGCGCCGCCATCATAAATGGTGCATTTTTCAAACAGCGGGTTCTGCTTGGAAAGGGTCTCCCGTCGGAAAGCGGGTGCTATGATGCCGTCCTTCCAATAGAAATCGATATTGGCGCGGTTGATGCCGGATACGCCTTTATCCCCTTCCTCATAGCAGCTGAATATGCCCTCATAATAAACCGTTATAAAGCCTTCGAAACCCGGCCAGTCCACGCGGATCTCCCTGGTAAGCTGTTCAAGGAGGTCGATACCGCGCTTTGCTCCGATGGTAAAGAAAACGATGTTGCGGAGTTTCGCGCCGTGTTCTTTATAAAATGCTATGACATACTTGAGGCAGTTGACCAGCGTATCGCCGGAAGCAATGATATCGCCTATCAGGAGCGTGCTGTCCGGCACCATGGCGAGCTTGGCATACTTTACCGCAAGGCCAGTCACTTCGCCGTCGGTAAAAACGCGCTCACTGGACATAAAGCTGATATCGTGCACCCTGATGTGCTCACGGTAGCAGCTCTCCTCCAAAGGGTAATTGAGAGCGCCGCGAAGGATAGACAGTATATTCGCGGTCGAGATCTTGCCATGATCCTTCAGATAAAACATCATCTGTGAAGTAGCCTGGATCAGAGACGCGTAAACCTCATATCCGACGACCTCCGGCCTGTTCATGAGCTTCCTGGTCTCCGCTTCGGATACGATATAGTATTCGTTCAGAAACCTGGCACCGGCAAGCTTATAGCAATCCACACCCTGGTCGTTGAATTCCGGAGTGATATACGTATTCTCCCAACCGGTCATAGCTGTCATTCCTCCCGCAAAAAGAAAAGACCGTCAGCCCTCAAAAAAGGGGAAACGGCCCTTATCTCCGAAAGTAACTGAGACAGGTATGCTGTTTTTCAGGCCCAGTAAATCGTTTCAAAGCCAGCATACTCTGCCTCCCGGATCAAAATCAACAGGCGATATTTTATCGCAGATCGTGCGGACTTTCATCAATATTCTGTTAGAAACGAGTAAACTGAAGCATGAAGTTTTTTCGCAGATCATTTCCAATTCACGTCAGATAAGTTACAATATCAGGATCAAATGATACAATTCCGAAATAAAAGCCGCGGCATGTACCGCGGCTTTGCCTCGTATCACATTTCCCTCCTGCCGGCAAAGGCTTGGGAAAGCGTGACCTCATCCGTATACTCAAGCTCGCCTCCCACCGGAACGCCGTGCGCGATACGGGTCACACGGACACCGATGGGCTTTATGAGCCTGGTGATGTAGGCCGCTGTAGTCTCGCCCTCAATATCGGGGTTTGTCGCAAGGATCACTTCCCTTACAGTATGATCCCGCAGCCTGTCGAGCAATTCCTTTATCCGGATATCATCCGGTCCGACGCCGTCCATAGGAGACATAACGCCGTGCAGCACATGATACAGGCCGTTGAAATCCCGCATGCGTTCGAGAGCAGCTACATCTCTGGGATCTCTGACCACGCAGATCACGGACCTGTCCCTGTTCGGGTCCGCGCAGATGCGGCAAGGGTCTGTATCGGTATAATCGCCGCAGACAGGGCAATAATGGACCTGCTTTTTGCCGTTGTATATGGCGACAGCCAGTTCCCGCACATCCTCCTCCTGCATGGACAGGATGTGATAAGCCAGTCTCTGCGCCGTCTTCTGTCCAATGCCTGGAAGACGCGACAGCTGGCTGACCATCCGCGTTACCGGTTCAAGAGAACCTGCCATCAGAAGAGACCGGGCATATTCAGACCGCCTGTCAGCTTGCCCATTTCCCTTTCACTTACCTCAGCAGCCTCACGAAGCGCCTCATTCACGGCCGCAACGACCATATCGGAAAGCATCTCGACATCGTCCGGATCAACGGCTTCGGGCTTGATGACAAGACCAAGAAGCTCTTTCTTGCCGTTTACCTTCGCTGTGACCATGCCTCCGCCGGCACTTGCCTCAAATTCCCTTGCCTCTATCTCGGCCTGCACTTTTTCCATCTGCTGCTGCAGCTTCTGTGCCTGGCGCATCATCTGCTGCATGTTCGCCCCGCCCATTCCGGGGAATCCGCCTCCGCGTGCCATATCGCAATGATCCTCCTTATATCTTATCTGTCAATAGCCGTTCGGGTTCTTCTGCTGCCAGTTCCAGCTGTCACGGCACATATCTGCAAGCGTCTTTTCCGCCTTCCAGTGCAGTATCTTCTCCGCCTTGGCAGGGTTGGAATACGCCATAGGCAGATCTCCCGGTCTGCGGGCTACGATCTCATGCGGTACCTTGATACCGTTCACCTTCTCAAAGGTGTTTATGATATCCAGCACGCTGTAGCCAACGCCCGTACCGAGGTTGAACACATCACAGCCGTTGTTATCCTGCGCATAGCGGATAGCACAGACATGGCCTTTTGCCAGATCGACCACATGGATATAATCCCTGAGGCAGGTGCCGTCCGGCGTAGGATAATCATTGCCCATGACGCCCAGCATCTTGATCTTGCCCAGTGCTGCCTGGGTAACGCGGGGCATAAGATTGTTGGGGATACCGTTGGGGTTCTCTCCCACCATGCCGCTCTCATGCGCTCCGACAGGATTGAAGTAACGCAGAAGGACAACGCTCCAATCCTCGTGCACCTTCGCGTAATCCCGCAGGATCTGCTCGATCATATACTTTGTCCATCCGTAGGGGTTGGAGCAGGCAGAACACTTCATGGTCTCGACAAGAGGCATAGTATCCTGTTCTCCGTATACGGTAGCGGAAGAAGAGAATACGATCTTTTTGCAGCCGTATTCTTCCATTACCCGCATGAGGACAAAGGTAGCGTCCAGATTGTTCTCATAGTAGTCAAGCGGCTTTTCGACAGACTCACCCACCGCCTTCAGACCGGCGAAATGGATAACGGCTTCCGGCTTTTCCTGCTCAAAGAGCACTTCAAGCTTCGCCTTATCGCGGATATCCATCTCATACACATTAAAATCCCTGCCGGTGATCTGCTTCGCCCTTTTCATGGATTCGGGCTGGCTGTTGGAAAAATTATCCGCAACTACTATATCATACCCGGCATTCAGAAGCTCTATGGCGGTGTGCGTGCCGATATAGCCTGCGCCGCCTGTAAGAAGGATCTTCATAAAACAAACCTCCTTGTTTTTATCTATCGCTATTATACTCTAACGGAGTCATAAAAAACAAGCGCCCCGGCAAAAGCCGGAGCGCGGGTATATGGAAATTAACCTTTGATGGAACCGATCATAACGCCCTTTACGAAATACTTCTGAAGGAAGGGGTATGTGACCAGGATCGGTACCGTTGCGATAACGATAACGCAGTATTTGACGAGCAGACGATACATGGATGTACCTTCTTGGCTGACCATGTTGACATTCGTCATGGTGGAAGTATCGTTCTTGATCAGGATCTCACGAAGGAGGAGCTGCAGAGGATACTTGCTCTTATCGTCCAGGAACAGGCTCGGGTTAAACCAGTTGTTCCACCAGTAGACCGCATAGTACAGTGCAACGACAGCGACCGTAGCCTGGCTGAGCGGAAAGAATATCTTCCAGCAGATAGTCCAGTCATTCGCGCCGTCGAGCCTTGCGCATTCCTCAAGGGAGACCGGAACAGCACCGAAGGACGTCCTCAGAACGATCAGGTTCCAAGTGCTCACCAGCACAGGCCAGATGATAGCGGTATACGTATTCATAAGGCCCATCTTATAGACCATCAGGTAGAACGGGATCATGCCGCCCTGGAAGTACATCGTGAAGGCGATCATCTTCATGATCTTGCCATTCCAGAAGCACCCTTTCCGGCTGAGCGAATAAGCGCCCAGCGTGGTGATGAACATCTGGAGGAAGGTACCGACGCTCAGATAGATCAGAGTGTTCAGGAATGTCCTCATGATGTTCTTGTTCTGGAACACCAGCACAAAGCCCTGCGTGTTGTACGGCTGGTAAGGCCACAAAAGCATGCCGCGGCTTCCATACATATAGTTGGGGTCGGAAAACGCCGCGCAGAAAACATAGTAGATCGGGTAGATACAGACCACGCAGAGAATGAACATGATCAGCACATTAAAGACTTCAAAAACTCTTTCACCGACAGAACGTTTGATTGCTGCCATTTGTCATTCCCTCCTTTACCACAGACTCGTTTCGGACAGTGCCGAGGATATCTTATTGGCCACTACGACCAGCGAGAAGTTGACGATACTGTTCAGTATGTTGATAGCTGTCGAACGCGAGAACTGTGCATCCGCGATACCGACACGGTATACGTAAGACGAAATGACGTCCGCCGTCTCATATGTCGTGGCGTTATACAGAAGAATGATCTTCTCGTAGCCTACGCTGAGCAGACTGCCGATGCGCAGGATCAGCAGGATCGTAATGGTCGGCGCGATGCCGGGCAGCGTGATATGCCAGGTCTGGCTTAGCTTGCCCGCACCGTCGATGCGTGCCGCCTCATACAGCTCCTGATCGATACCGGCAAGCGCACTCAGGTAAATGATGCTGTCCCAGCCCAAATGCTGCCAGATATCCGAAAGGATATATACCGTACGGAAGTATTTATAGTCGCCCAGATAGTTTTTCGCAGTCACTCCGGTAACCGCGGAAATAGCGGTTGTGATGACGCCTTCCGTAGACAGGAAGTCGATCAGAAGACCCGAAAGAACGACCAGAGAGATAAAGTGCGGGATGTAGGTAATGGTCTGGACAACGCGCTTATAGGCGATGGAGCGGATCTCATTTAACATAAGCGCCAGGATGATCGGGGACGGGAATCCGAATACAAGATTCAGTCCGGAGATCATCAGCGTGTTGCGGATGGTACGCCACGCATACGGGCCGCGGAAGAATTCCCTGTACCATTTCAGACCAACCCAGGGGCTGCCGAAGAAACCTTTGCTCGGTTTATATTCATTAAAAGCAATAATGATGCCGTACATTGGGCCGTAAGACCAGAAGAGCACCTGCAGGATAAGCGGCAAGCACATGAGATATACAGGCCAGTGCTTTTTGAAGTCAACTTTGATGATTTCCCATACAGTAGGATCACGATATCCGGCCGGCAGGTCACGGTTCTCAAAAACCGCCATGCGGGCATTATGCCGCTGGGCCCGTCCGACCCGTATTTTATTAATGATTGCGACAACAAGCGCGGCTAAAGAAAGAACAGCAGCGACCCACCAACCAAGCATCGGGACAGCGCTGCCTTTTTTGAAATCGAATTCACGGTAATCCGCAAAATGCGCATCAAACAGGAAGAAAAGAACCGCAAAAAGAATCAGTGCGGAACAAGTGGTCACGGCAAAGCTGGAAGCTTTGTTCGTTATCAGCAAAACGAAAAACAGGACACAGATCACACACAGGAAAAGTAGCAGCGGGTTAAAGCCGCCCTTGCTGTTTCCTGAACTGATATTGCCGGTCAACATCTGGAAACCGGTATAGGTTAGGGTATCTTCCCCGGCGTTTCGATCAATTGCCTGGACAAACGATAACGCCAGGCTGGCAATAATCAAAACGAGGAGAGCAAGCAGGATCACACGCAATGCCGGAGCCATATCCGTGCGCATTTTCTTGATTCCCTGAGTCACTCTTATCACCTCGTACTTTTATTACAAAACCCCGGGGAGGGAATCGCTTCCCTCCCAAGGGCGTTACGGACAAGAGATTCGTCCGCATTACGATTTATCAGCCGCGCGCGTTGTAGCGATCGAGAGCGGCCTGATAGATGTCGATGCACTCCTGGATGCCCATCTCCTGCATCTTCTGCTGGACGGTCGGCCATTCGGATACATCCATCTTGCCGTTGACAACAGCTGCAATGGACTCATCAAGATAGGTCTTGATGGCGGTGTGATAGTTCGCATAGTCGTTGGCTTCCTCAGCTGTCAGAGAGAACATGGGCAGACCATAGGTGGGTGTAACCTTGGACCACTCAGCGATGCACTCCCAGACTTCGGGCTGCATGATGTAAGCAGCGGAGTCACGGAGATAGCCGCCGTTGTGGCGCTTGAAGAGCGGATATACCGTCCAGAAGTCCATGGTCTCATCCTGCATGTTGATCGGGAAATACTGAGCGGACTCATCGGAATCATAGATCCAATGGAGTACGTCATTCTCATCCCACTCATAGGAGATGCCTTCTACACCGTAGGAGAGCAGATCGCCGCCATCCTGGCTGTAGTAGTAATCCTTGAACTGGGTCGCGAGCTTTTCGATGCCTTCGTCCGCAACACGGGAGGTCAGAGCATCGTACTGGCTGCGGGTGAGGTAGTCATACTGACGGAGATGGAGCTCCTGATCAGCAGTGAGCTTGGGGCCGTTGATGGGAGTCCACTTGAGCTCCGGAACGGTCAGCTTGGCGGTCAGGGTCGCCTGAGCGATCTCGCCGTAGTTCAGACCGATGATGGAATACTTGCTGGGATCCGCAACAACCGCAACGTGGCCGTTCCAGTCATAGGTTGCCCAGTCGGTGTCCATCCAGCCATTGGCCATCCAGCCAGCCAGGATAGCGAGAGCATCGTCATAGCCGTCTTCGAGCGGGCCATATTTGATGGTTCCGTCTACCTGATAGAATTCATAGCCGGTGTCATACGCAGAGAAGAAATAGTGGGTGGTATCAAGGTCTCCGCCGCCGCCGCCGTTAGCGCCGATCTGGATGAGGAACTTGTAGCCGCCGTTCTCATACAGGGTCTTGATGACATTGGTCCAATCGTCCACGGTTACGGGGAGATCCAGGCCGTTGGCATCGAGCAGATCCTGACGTACCCAGCAGCCGGACCACGGGGAAGATCCTACGTAGTCGAACTGCCACCATACGCCCAGGCGGCCGCTGTCGAGGATGGTATCGAAAGCGATGTCCTCATAGGTATCACGCAGATACTTATAGTTGGGGGCATAGCCTTCATTGTACAGATCGGTGAAGTCAAAGCACCAGTCTTCGCACGCCTCATCGATGGACTTGCTGCCCCAGCGGTCACGCGCCTGCATGAACAGGTGCGGGAGGTTGCCGGTAGCAACGCGGGTGTTGAAGTTGTCTGTTTCGGAGCCTACCGGCGGATATACGAAAACCATATCCACACCGGTGCGCTTTTCAAGCTCCTGGTACATGATGCATTCATCATAGCTGTCCATGATGATGCTGTTGAGGCCTTCCCAAATCTCAAGCTTGGTGCCGTCCGTCGTGAGCGGGAGCTCAGTCAGGTTAGAGCTGAAATGACGCCTGAGAGTGTCGGGGCCGCCTACGATCTGGTTGCTGGCCGGTACCGCATAGGCTACGGATGCGACGAGCATCAGAACAAGAAGCAGACTAAGAAACTTCTTCATAAACGGGTCTCCTTTTGTAAATTTCGCATAAAGCGATGTTTTGATTATAAGGTCTGATCCCCTGCATGTCAATACTCTGTATCAAATTCTCTCCGCTTTTTTGAATAATTGTAACAAATAGCATACCTTCATTAAGATATTTTCGCTCATCATTGTATGATATATCCATATTTTCATCCGATCCCGCCTGAAACGGGTCACAGCCGCGTCCCGTCTTCTGCCGTTCCTTTATCAAACAGACTGGCAAACATCTGATGAAGTGTCTCTACGCCGTGCAGCCGTATGCCTTCGGGTACTTTGATCCCCTTTATATTCCCTTTTGGCAGCATGATATCCGTGAATCCCATACGGGCACATTCGGCTATGCGCCTTTCCGCATGACTGACAGAGCGTATCTCCCCTGCAAGACCGATCTCCCCCATCACTGCGTATTCCGAAGGGACAGCAATACTCCTGTGTCCGGAAGCGATAGCGCAGCAGATAGCAGCATCCGCCGCCGGTTCGTTCAGAGACATGCCTCCCGCGATGTTGACATAAACATCCCTGTTATATA
>DBXA01000065.1:13548-17335 GCA_002309235.1 Christensenella sp. UBA1224
TCCACGCCGCTGGACATCCGGCGGGGGTTGCCGAACACCGTTGTCGCCACAAGAGCCTGAACATCCACCAGAAGGGGTCGTGTGCCTTCCATAGCGCAATGCACGCAGGAGCCGGACCTGCCGCGCGATCTTTCGTTCAAAAGCAGCTCGGAAGGATTCGGTACCTCCCGCATGCCGTCTCCGGTCATTTCGAACATGCCTATCTCATTGACCGATCCGAATCGGTTTTTGACCGTGCGGAGCATACGATACTGGTGCTCATTGTCTCCTTCAAAATAGAGAACGGCGTCCACCATGTGCTCCAGCACGCGGGGCCCCGCGATGGAACCGTCCTTTGTCACGTGGCCGACAAGGAAAACACAAATATCATCCGATTTCGCCCTGCGCTGGAGCAGGGACGCGCATTCGCGCACCTGCGAAACGCTGCCCGGCGCGCCGGAAAGCTCCGGCAGATACATCGTCTGTACCGAATCGACGATAAGGATATCGGGCTTTATCTCCTCTATACGGCTGTCTATCGCATTCATATCGTTTTCGGAAAGCACAAAGAAACCGGAATCATCAAGCCGGAGCCTCTTTGCCCGAAGCCGTATCTGCCTGGCGCTTTCCTCGCCCGATACATAGAGCACCTTCCAGCCGTCTCTCGCCATGTTCGCGGATACCTGTGTCAGCAGAGTGGATTTCCCGATACCGGGCTCCCCGCCAACCAGCAGCATGCTTCCTTCGACCGCGCCTCCCCCGAGGACTCGGTCCAGTTCCCCGATATCCGTAGTGATGCGAGCGGCTCCCACATCCGGCACATCCGATATCAACATGACCTCGCTGCCGCCGCCGGGCTTTCTCTTGATCTTTTTTACGATCTCCTCCTGAGTCTCGCTCACCATTTCTTCAAATGTGTTCCATTCACCGCAGGACGGACATTTGCCCATCCAGCGCGCCGTTTCGTAGCCGCATTGAGAACAAACGTATTTTGTACTCTTTTTTGCCATAGTGCAGATCCTTCCATTCCCTTTCATATCATAATCAGTATACAACCAATCGCGCATCTTGTCATGCTCTGAAATTCCGTTTATAATATACCGTATTAATCAAACGGTGAGGTACTGCATGCAAAACGGTAACGAGCAGGATAAGAAAAAGACGACCGGCACAGGCGCCCACCCCGTAAACAGCGGGAATGCAGGCGGTACCAGGCAGCCCGCATCGGGAAGCAAAGCACGGACCGTGCCCGCAGCAGGCACAGTCACGGCTAAAAAGCCTGTATCAGGCAAAACAGCAGCTAAAGCCGGAAGTACATTAAAAACAGGAAGACCTGCCGTATCTTCTGCTCCACCTCGCAGGAACGCCGCCGTCAACAAAACCGCAGCGGCATCCCGCAGCGCTTTTGCGGGCAAACATACCGCCGCGGATAATATGATCAAGATCCGCCGCGCGCTCAATATAACGGGAAAAGGCACGCTTCGCTTCACAAGACAAACCGCTTCCGGTTTTGAACGGTTCGTTAACGCCAATGAGGAAGAGGTACAGACATCCAGCCGCCGCAGATCACCGAGAAGGACGATCTTCACTTTCGGCCGCTTTGTAGTCATTTCGCTCATCCTCATTGCTGTCTTCCTCATCTATTACGCGAATAAGACGATAACGACCAAAGAGGTCACCGTCACTGTAGCAGGCGCAAACAGCGCCTTCGAAGGCTACCGTATTTTGCTGCTGAGCGATCTTCACGGAAGAACATACGGTGAAAACCAGGCCGTGCTGCTTCGCGCGATAGAAGCCACAAATTATGATATCGTTTTGATAACAGGCGATATGGTCGGAGCCTCCGGCGATCCAAAGCCGTTCTACCAGTTATTGGAGGGGCTCGGCACCTCCGTACCAATATACTTTATCGCAGGCGATTCAGACCAGGGCCCCCTGCTCGATACCGCGCGGCCCATAGAGGGAACGCTCAATCAGATCGTTCTGGAGGAATGGGTCCTCGGCGCCATAGAACGAGGCGCCGTATATCTCAACAAGCCCACGAGCATCAAAGTCGGCTCTTCGACTCTGTGGCTTTCCCCCGGTTCTATGCTCAATCTCAATGCGGATGATGCGCTCAAGCAGGCAGAGTATGAACTGGATATCCAGAAGAAGGGAGTCATCGGCGGCATCGGCGTCGATTACACTACGCTTCCCTTCACCAACTACCGCTACAGGCAGTATACGGCGCTCAAGGAAGCAGCTTTATATATGGAAGAGGATGACCTGCATATCACGCTTTCGCACTATCCTCTTTCAGAAGAAGTGCTCGCCGCTGCCCAGGTCAATGCACCGGCCGTGGAAAACGCCTATCTGATGGCCCCGGATCTTTCTGTATGCGGGCACTATTGCGGGGGCGTGTGGCGCATCCCGCTCTTCGGCGCCTTCTATATCCCGGATACTCTTGCGCCGCGGCATGGCTGGTTCCCGGATCAGTCCATAGTCCAGGGGCTTCATTCCAGCCGCAGCTCCAGCACCATGGTCTATACTTCTGCAGGGCTCGGTGTAACAGACTACGGTTTGTTCCCTGACATAAGGCTTTTCAACAACCCGGAGATCACAGTGATCACGCTCACTACCACTCTCACGCCTGACCTTCTCGGACAATAGGAGATTTTCTGTAAAGAGAACACCGCGGCAGACATGATCGGCCGCGGTGTTCTCTTTGGCTTTCAGCTTTTATGCAGACCGGGTCCTGTTATGCGGTCACGATCTTGCTGGCATCTTCAAGCTTCAGTATTTCGATACCCATTTCACGCATCTTGTACTTGAGCACCTTAGAGGCGGCATTCATCGGGAATTCCGTCACAAAGTGGAAATAGCGCGGGCATTTATGCTTGGCCATATTTTTGAGACAATATGCTCTGAGCTCATCGGAAGTGAGTTCAACGCCCTCCTTCGGTATCACCCATGCCATGATCTCCTCGCCGTATTGCTTGTCCGGAACGCCTATCACCTGTACATCCTTCACCTTATCATAGGTGTAGAGGAATTCCTCGATCTCCTTCGGATAGATGTTCTCTCCTCCGCGGATGATCATATCCTTGATGCGTCCCGTGATCTTATAGTAACCGTCAGGCAGCCTGCGGGCAAGGTCCCCCGAATGGAGCCAGCCATCCTTATCGATCGCAGCCGCTGTCGCCTCCGGCATCTTATAGTAACCCTTCATGATGTTGTAGCCTCTGGCGACAAATTCACCATCATGATCGTCCGGCAGATCCTCACCCGTTTCCGGATCCACGATCTTGCATTCCACACCGTAGATAGCCATTCCAACCGTGTTCACGCGCTGCTCGATGGAATCCGTGGTCTTTGACATAGTACAGGCGGGAGAAGCCTCTGTAAGGCCGTAGGTGATGCAGATATCCGTCATATGCATTTTTTCGATAACTTCTTCCATCACCTTGACCGGACAGGGCGACCCGGCCATGATGCCCGTGCGCATATGGCTGAANNGCCTTGCCGAAATCAGGATGCTCCATCAGGGCAATAAACATGGTAGGAACTCCGTGGAACGCGGTGATCTGCTGCTTTGCGAGGCAGTCAAGCGCTACTCTCGGCGAAAAATACGGGATCGGGCTCATGGTGACGCCGTGTGTCATGGATGCCGTCATGGCCAGCACCATACCGAAGCAGTGGAACATGGGGACCTGTATCATCATGTGATCCTTCGTGGAAAGATCCATGCAGTCGCCTATGGCTTTCCCGTTGTTCACTACATTTTTATGCGTAAGCATAACACCCTTCGGGAAGCCGGTCGTACCGGAGG
>DBXA01000059.1:0-329 GCA_002309235.1 Christensenella sp. UBA1224
ACGATCACGTTGATCAGCTTTCCGTCCGCCTTTCCCTTCAGAGCGGGCATGACGGCCTTCATGATCTGCCCCTTGTTCTTCGTCGCGCATTCATCTGCGAAGTTCTCCGCGAGAAACGCGCGTATCTCTTCCTCGTTCATCATCTTCGGAGCGTATTCGCTGATCACATCGTAGTTGTACTGATACTCCGCTTTCAGCTCCGCGCGCTCGTCCGGGCAGCTGTCCAGCTGCTCCTTGGCGGTCTTCTGCGATTTCAGGATGACCTGGTCCACCAGCTCCTCTGAGATGTCCTCCCTCGTCCCCGCGTCGATGGCGGCCTTCTTCACATC
>DBXA01000059.1:411-7137 GCA_002309235.1 Christensenella sp. UBA1224
ATGTCATGCTCCCGTCCTCCCTTTTCAGCCGATCCCCGAACCGGCATATGCGTAGATGTATATCATCATTATACTTTTTACCTGCTTTCAGTCAATAGCGGGCCGGCAATCTTTTACGGCAAAAACAACAGTACATCGTCATTTTTGCCGGGCTCCTTCTCCTTCATTCGCTCGGGCTTACAGGAGATACTGCGCGCACAGGCCGAATATCAGCCGGTACTGGTTGAACGCCTCTCCTCCCGCGGGCGCTACGCTCTCCTCCTCTTCGTCGTCCCCGCTGCAGCAGGACTGCATGATGAGATAGCACCTTTTCCCTTCCGGGTGGAAGACCGCGTTCAGCGCAGAATACGCATTCGTATCGCCGTCGTGCAGTATCGTATCCGCATACCTGGAGGAGATCTCCCATCCGCAGCCGTAGCCGTCTATAAAATCGAGCATGGCCGCCTTTTCCTCACGGCTCGCGATCTTTTCGCCAAAGAAGGCGCGGTCGAATCTCAGAAGGTCCAGCGCGTTTGTATGGATGTCGCCCGCCCCTCTGGCAGTATGCAGCTCCTTCATATAGCCGCATTTTTCGGGAACGCTCGTCACATCCCCCCATGTATCGGCGGAGGATGCTCCCATCCCCGCGGGGATGAATATCCTTTCCCGCACGTTTTCCCGATAGCTCTTCCCCGTCAACTTTTCGATGATCATGGCCAGCAGCACGTAATTTGTGTTGCAGTATTCCATCCGCGAACCCGGCTCAAAGGTGAGGTCCAGCGCCTTGAGGTGCTCAAGGAACACTTCATCGGTGATCTCGCCCTCGTCAAACGCGTCCACGAGCGCCTTGTCGTTATGGAAGAACACATCGCAGTCGCCTGCGAAATCCACCAGCCCGGATCGCATGTGCATTAGATCGTACACCGTCATCTTTCCCGCTTTTTCGAATCCGGGGAAAAACTCTGTCACCCTGTCGCCGGGCGCCAGCTTCCCTTCACCTATGAGCTTCATTACCACAAGGGCGGTAAACATCTTTGTGATCGAGCCGATCTCATACGTGGTGAGCGGCGTCACCGTTTCGCCGTCTATGTCCATGCTGCGCGTGCCGGAGGCCCATATGATATCGCTGTCAGCCGCGATGAGGATGCTCCCCCGCACGTCGTGCCCGCGTATGCTCTCCCGGAGCGCCTCTGTGAAAGACGCGTATTCCGGCTTCCTGCTCCGCCACATGTTTTCACCCGCGCAGACGATATCGCCGCTCCCGCCGCTGAGCTTTTCCAGCTCCTTCAATACGGTATCCTTTTCCATGGTATCCCCTTTCACTCTCATCCGTCTTCATATCCTTACTGCTTCCGGCATATGTACAGAAGGTGGTTGGTATGCCCCAGCAGCTCCCTCTTTTCCGAAAAAGCGAGGTACCAGTTTACAAAGGCCGGGAAATCCTCCTCCGTGATCTCAAAACCCGGGCAGTCCTCGATCGATTCCAGTATGCCGTCCGTGCCCGTCGTCGTGATATGCCGGACGGGCTTCCCCTCAAAAAGCCCCTCGAACTCGGTCACGTCATACCCCGTGAAAAACTGCTCCTCAAAATGCCGTATGCGGAAGTCCTTCGTAAAGTTTTCCTCCTGACCGGCGGCCCAGTTGCCCTTCAGGTAGTTGGAATACATGATGCCGAATACCGAAAGGAAGGCGAACAGTATCACACCGTCCTTCCGCGTCACGCGGATCGCCTCATCGATGGCCTTATGGATATCCTCCTTCTCGTACAGGTGGTACATAGGCCCCAGCACCAGCGTCACATCGAAGGAGTCGTCCTCAAACCTGCGCAGGTCCACCGCGTCTCCCCGGAAGGACCTGATGTTTTCGATCCCCCGGCTCCTACCCCGCAGCACTGCGAGATTGCTTTCCGAAAGCTCCACCGCCGTCACATCCATGCCTTCCTTCGCAAGCGCTATGGAATACCTGCCCGTTCCCGCGCCGATCTCCAGTACCCTGTCGCCCTTTTTCGCGAAAAAGTGGATATAGTGCATCGTCACGGCATACTCCAGCTGCCCGTGCCTGCTTCTCTCGAGCCTGCTGTCCTCATCCGCCCTTTCATAAAACCCGTTTATCATATCTTCCCTTGTGCTCAAGGCCACCAGCTCCCCTCTGTGCCAACTGCCAACTAACCCCCCAGCGTGCAGCGCACTTTATTCCGAGTTACGCATTCCGAATTCCGAATTAAACCGTCCGCTGCCGACTGCCAACTGCTCCTGCCCTTCCAGCGCCTTCACATCGATCTTCAGGTCTTCCTTTTGTCCGACCACCGCGATCTGAAAGACATCTTCATAAATGACTCTGCCCGGTATCTCATCACATTCGGACAGGAACAGCTTTTTGCCGTACTTTTCCGCCATTCTCCGGTAGAACGACATTTCCCGGAATACGCGCAGCCCCTCATCCGTATCCTTGAACCAGGTGACAGCGCCTTCGGGGTTTCCCTTATCATAAAACGGCGGCACAGGCAGCACCTTTTCAAAATACGCCCTGTTTTCCCAATACTCTTTCTCTTCTTCCCCGGTAAGAAGCCCGGCTTCTGCCAGCTTCCCGACCGCCGTAAACAACCCCCTGGGCTGCTTTGTCAGATATGCCATTTCGTCCGTATGGACCCGGAAATATTTCATATTGGCTCCTTTACTGAGTCGGCAAAGTCAAGGGCCTGTCAAAACACTGCATTATCACAGCCTCCAGGCTGCGTATCCGCAGGCAGATGAAACAGTGCAGACAGATGATTTTTCAGGTTTAGTAATACTGTTTCAAAGTATTTCGCCCAAATTCGTATTCTGGTTCATCAGACAGGATTATATCATAAGAATATATCAATTCTGGTAAAAGCTAAAAATACCATTATATTGGATAGTATAGCATATTCCTGCTGAACAGTGAATGGGTTTATATGTATGTATGATATTTGCAATAATCGGATTTCTATATCTGCCATACAAAATAAGTATAATCATGTTTACAACATGAAACAACTTACCTCTCAATCACCATTAAACTTAAATCCCCATCCCTTCGGTTTATTCCATGATCCCATACCGGAAAAGCCGGAGACATCAAGAGTGAAGGTAATTCCCGCTATTCTTTTCCCCTGAAGGATCATTCTGCCATCACACTTCGAAGGCCTCATATCCACCCTATAAACAGTTTCTCCTCTGTACGCTATCCTCTCCCTGCCCGCCCCGGAAAGCTGTTAAAAGACCTGCAGCGGCATCTTGCTGCAATGTTTCTCTTTATCTCTCTGTTTCCCGGAACAATATCAACGCGCTGCCGCAGGCAGCCCTAAAATGCACCCGTAAAACGGACACATGAATTAGCTGCAAACCCGCATTATGGACTCCCCTTATACCCGAACGGGAATATCCCATACACCCGCGAAAGGGATCTTCCCGTTCGGGAATTTTCAAGCCAGCAGCATTGACTTTTATACCCGAACGGGAATATAATTAGTATGAAAGGGTGATTCCATGCGAAATGACAGGATCGCAGTGTTTGTCCGGGAGAGCAGGAAGGCGGCAGGGCTGACCCAGGCGGAATTTGCCATCCGTTCCGGGCTCGGTCTGCGTTTTGTGCATGATCTGGAACAAGGAAAGGAAACCGTTCGCCTGGATAAGGTCAATCAGGCTCTGGCTATGTTTGGGATGGAAGCCGTACCGGGCCGTATCGAAAGAAAAGCGGAGGATGAGCAGCCGTGAATGTACTTCGTCAGACCGGGGTCTATGTCAGGGATCGTTTCGCCGGGCTGGTCCAGGAAACGGATGAGGGCTATCGTTTCAGCTATGATCCGACTTATCTGGCTGCGGATGACGCCAGTGCCGTGTCGCTTACACTGCCCCTGCAGGCAGAGCCTTATACCTCCAGGACATTGTTCCCCTTCTTTGATGGGTTGATCCCGGAAGGCTGGCTGCTGAACGTGGTCAGCCGAAACTGGAAGATCGATCAGAAGGATCGTTTCGGCCTTCTCATGGTAGCCTGCCATGACTGCATCGGCAATGTCAGCATCCGGGAGGTGGGAACATGAACTGCCTTTGCTGCGGAAAAACACTCAGAGAGCCGTTCCCCGCCTCAGGCTGGCATCCGGCCTGCGTACGCCGCTTCTTCGGCACAAAAACACTGCCGGAGATAGAATTGACGGATGAGACGCTGGCACTGCTGGCAGAGAAAGCCGTGCAAAAAGGACATACGGTACCAGGTGTGCAGAAGAAACTTTCTCTCCATCTCTCCATGGAATGCACGCCGCGGCTGACCATAGTGGATCATCCCACGGGTTATATCCTCAAACCACAGGTGCCGGAATTTCGTGCGCTGCCCGAGGCGGAGCACCTTGTCATGCGGATGGCTGCAGCGGCAGGGCTGTCGGTCGTTCCTCACGCACTGGTACAGCTGAAGGATGGTTACGCCTACATCACGCGCAGGGTGGATCGAGTACGAAGTCAGGATGATACATCAGCGCAGATGCTTGCCATGGAGGACTTCTGCCAGCTGGATCTGCGGCTGACGCAGGACAAATACCGTGGTTCATGCGAGCGTTGTGCGAAGGTGATCCGGCGGTATTCCGCCCGGCCCGGTCTGGACCTGTCCGAGTTGTTCCTGCGGCTGGTCTTCTGCTTTCTGACAGGCAATTCCGATATGCATCTGAAAAACTTCTCTCTTCTGGAGACCGCCCCGGCAAGCAGCGTGTATGTACTGTCGCCGGCCTATGATATGCTGCCGGTCAATGTGATTATGCCGGAAGATACAGAGGAATTCGCCTTGACTATGAACGGAAAGAAAACCCATCTGAGGCGGAAAGACTTCTTTGCTTTTGCTGTAGCGGCCGGTATTCCCGAAAAAGCCGCGGAAACGATGATCCGGAAGATGCTGGGGCATCTTCCCCTCTGGAGCAGATTGTGTGAGGATTCTTACCTTCCGCCTGAGATGAAGCAATCCCTGATCGAACTCATGCAGGCGCGGCAGGATCGCCTGAAAGAAACCATATAGGAGCGATCCCTTCGTAAAATTGATATCGATGGATGATGAACACAGGACAGCCTGAACCTGTAAAGCCCCCAGTCTGCCATCTTCCGGAGGGGCCCCCTCTGCGAACACCCTCTCAACGCTGCCCGCTCAAGCAGAGCATCACCAGCGCAGCACCATCATTTGCCGAAGGCTCCCATCACTTGCCGCAGGCATACATCGTTTCCGGCAGAGATCAGATCAGCTCACACTCTGCCATTTCCTCCCAGGTCTGGCGTCTGATCATGAGCCTGTCTCCGCCGCCGGACATGAGCATCACCATAGCCGGCTTAGGCAGGCGGTTGTAATTGCTGGCCATCGAGTAATTGTACGCGCCCGTGGTGCATACGGCAATGGTGTCCCCGGGATGGGGCAGCGGTATTTTCACATATTCCTGTATGAGAGCGCCAGGTTCACAGCAGCGGCCGGAGACGGAGATCTCGACCATTTCCGATTCATCCATCCTGCTCGCGTTGAGGACCGTGTATTTGGAACGATACAATGCATAGCGCGGATTATCGCTCATCCCTCCGTCGACGATCACATATTTCCGGTATCCGTTTATCTCCTTGACGGGGCCCGCCGTATAGACCGTCATAACGGCATCCGCCACGATGGACCTGCCCGGTTCGAGCATTACCGCGGGGAGCTCCAGCCCGGCTTCGGCCCATATCTCTTCCAATGCTCCCTGTATCGCGCGGACCCCGCCGGGGATATCCATCAGGGGATCCTCCTCTTTATATCGCACGCCGAAGCCTCCGCCGATATCCAATACGGAAGGCTCATAGCCCGCTGCCTGCCTGATCTCGGCCGAAAAGCGCGTCATGATCTTCAGGGCGTCAATAAAGGGAGTACTGTCGAATATCTGGCTGCCGATGTGGAAATGATAGCCCTTCAGGGTAAGATTCTTGCATTTCAGGGCTTCAATAACGAAATCTCTCGCCTGACCGGTCTCGATGGGCATACCGAACTGACAATCGATCCTGCCGGTATCCACCGCGTTGAAGGTATGCGGGTCGATACCGGGGATCAGGCGCAGCAGGATATCCTGTTTTTTGCCCTTTTTGCCTGCTGCCGCATCCAGAAGGCCCAGCTCATACCCGTTGTCCACAATGACGGCGCCTATCCCCTTGTCAAGAGCGTAGTCAAGCTCCTCCGCCGATTTGTTGTTGCCGTGGAAATAAAGCCTGTCCGCCGGGAATCCCGCCGCAAGCGCCGTAGCGATCTCTCCGCCGGAGACGACATCGGCACCCATGCCCTCCTCCAGGAGGATGGGATAGAGACCCTTCATGCACAGGGCCTTGCTCGCGTACAGCACCATGCTGCCCTTTTTCATGCACTTTTTTACCGCGGATGTATATTTCCTGCAGTTTTCGCGCAATCTCTCTTCATCCAGCAGCCATAAGGGCGTACCGTATTTCTTGCCTAAAAGCGTGACATCGCGCCCCGCAAAGCACAGCTTTCCGTTTTCGTTTACAGTGATATTGTCTGCAGGTATCCCGTTCATGTCGTTCCCTCATTTCCCGTATCGTCCGATGTGGATGCCGTTCCGGCCTGTCTTTTTGCAGTACTGTACATCAGCACTTTATCACAGTATAGCAGTTGAATGTAATTTTTATTCACACATGTGGATATTTAAACACCCGGCGCGTATCTCATGCAATACAGGCATAAAGGCAAGGCGCGTGCCGCCTTTGAGACGCACGCGCC
>DBXA01000059.1:7165-17688 GCA_002309235.1 Christensenella sp. UBA1224
TCAGACGATGTACCTGTGCATATCCCTTGTCTCGCTCTCGCCGATCTGGGCCTTGACATATGCCTCATCCACCTTCACGGTGATCTCCGGGGCGTCTCCCCCGCCCGCGTTGAAGGCGATATCCCCCAGCATCTTTTCAAGGACGGTATGCAGCCTTCTCGCGCCGATGTTCTCTCCGGAGGCATTGCATTCGAAGGCGTGGTCAGCGATCGCGTCCAAGGCGCTGTCCTCAAATTCGAGGGTGACGCCGTCCACGGCGAGCAGCGCTTTATACTGCCTGATCAGGGCATTATCCGGCTTCTCCAGTATCTGCCTGTAATCCTCCTTCGTAAGGGGGTTCAGATCCACTCTGACGGGGAACCTGCCCTGCAGTTCCGGGATCAGGTCGGTCACCTTGGATACGTGGAAGGCGCCTGCCGCGATGAAGAGCATATGCTCCGTATTGACAGGGCCGTACTTCGTATTGACGGTGGAACCTTCGACGATGGGCAGTATATCCCTCTGCACGCCCTCGCGGGAGACATCGGGCCCGTGCCCGGAAGCCTTGCCTGCCACCTTGTCGATCTCATCCAGGAAGATGATGCCGTCCTGCTCCGAGCGCTCTATCGCCTCGGAATACACGGCATCCATGTCGATCAGGTTCTGCTCTTCTTCCGCGGTCAGTATCCTGCGCGCCTCCCTTACGGTCACCTTGCGCAGCTTTGTCTTCCTGGGAAGCACGCTCCCCAGCATATCGCTCATATTGACATCCGTCCCCGGTATGTCGCTGTGGGGCAGGCTTTCCTCCACCTCCACCTCAACGATACTGTCCTCAAGAAGGCCGGCAGCCAGCTTCAGGCGGACGTCCTCCATCCTGCTGTTCAGCCGCTCCCTCTCCTCACCGGAAAGCTCCGGCTCCTTGGGTTTGTTGCCAAGGAGGATATCGATAGGGTTCACGGTCCTTTTCGGCGCCTTGTCGCACAGCAGCTTTACGATGCGCTCCTCCGCATTGCGCTTCGCGTTCTCCTCGATATGGGAGATATGCTCTGTCTTTACCAGCCTTATGGCGACTTCCACCAGATCCCTTATCATGGAATCCACGTCGCGGCCGACATAGCCGACTTCCGTAAATTTCGTCGCTTCGACCTTGACGAACGGCGCGTCCACCAGCTTTGCCAGGCGGCGCGCGATCTCCGTCTTGCCTACGCCGGTTGGCCCCACCATCAGGATATTCTTCGGCGTGACCTCCTCGCGCAGCTCATCGGGCAGCATGGCCCTTCTGTAACGGTTGCGCAGCGCTACCGCGACAGCCTTCTTTGCTTCTTCCTGGCCGATGATATACCTGTCAAGCTCACGCACGATCTCCTTGGGCGTCATGCCGCGCAGCTTCTTCCTTCCCGCATCGGTCAACATGATCTCGTTTTCCATGATTCCGTTCCTTCCGTCAGACATCCTCGACGATGATATGGTCATTCGTATATACGCAGATCTCAGAGGCGATCAAAAGCGCCTTCCTTGCGATCTCATGCGCGTCAAGCTCGGTATTCTCATAGAGGGCCCTCGCCGCCGCCAGGGCGAAATTGCCGCCGGAGCCTATCGTGAGGACTCCCCCATCCGGTTCTATCACCTCGCCTGTGCCCGATATGAGCAGCAGGTTCTCCTTATCCGCGGCAAGGAGCATCGCCTCCAGCTTCCGCATGGCTTTGTCGAGCCGCCATTCCTGCGCGAGCTCCACCGCCGCCCTCGGCAGGTCTCCCGAATACTGAGTGAGCTTATCTTCGAACTTCTCGCTGAGCGCGAATGCATCCGCTACGGTACCCGCAAAGCCTACGACGACCTTGCCGCCGTATATCCTGCGCACCTTGCGCGCGGTGCCCTTCATGATCGTATGCTCGCCCGCCGTTATCTGTCCGTCGCCCGCGATGGACGTCTGTCCGTTCCGGCTCACGGCGCATATGGTGGTACCCCTTATATCCATAATCCTTCCTCCGCAATGATCCTGTCCATTTCCGAAAGGGCTCTCTCCGCCATCTTCTCATAGCGTCCGCGCTTGCCCCTGACCTTTTCTTCCAGCCTGTCGAGTATGCCGAAGTTGGCGTTCATAGGCTGAAAAGAGGCCGTCGGCGTACACACATGCCTCTCCAGAGCGCCCATCATCGTTTTGCCTCCGAGATCAGGCTCCTTCCTGCCCTCAAGGTATCTTGAGAGCCCTATAGCAGCCATCATGCCGGATGCCGCTGATTCCATATAGCCTTCCACGCCTGTCATCTGTCCTGCGAACCTGATGGACGGGTCCGTCTTCAGGGCGAAATTCCGCCCCAGTACCTGCGGCCCGTTCAGGTATGTGTTCCGGTGCATGACGCCGTAACGCGCAAACTCCGCGTGCGCAAGGCCGGGGATCATTGAAAAGACCCTCTTCTGCTCTCCCCACTTGAGCCTCGTCTGAAAGCCCACCAGGTTATAAAGCGTGCCCTGCGCGTTCTCTTTTCGCAGCTGCACCACGGCATACGGTTCCCTGCCCGTGCGCGGATCCGGGAGGCCCACCGGCTTCATAGGCCCGAAGGCGAGGGTCTGCCTGCCCCTTTCGGCAAGTACTTCCACGGGCAGACAGCCTTCGAATACCATCTTCTTCTCAAAGTCGTGCACTTCCGCCTTTTCGGAAGCGATAAGGGCATCGTAGAAGGCATTGTATCCCTCTTCGCTCAGGGGGCAGTTGATATAGTCGTCCCCATCGCCCTTTCCGTAACGGGATGCCCGGTATACCTTATCCCAGTCGATGGAATCGCCGGTAACGATAGGCGCTTCCGCGTCAAAGAAATACAATTGCTCGGCCCCGAGCTTTTTCACGATATCCTCTGCCAGGGCGGCATCCGTCAGGGGCCCTGTGGCTATCACGCACGGGCCATCCGGGACCGTATCGACGGGTTCGCGTTTTATCGTGATGCGCCGATGGTTTTCCAGGCAGGATGTCGCGGCAGAGCTGAATATCTCCCTGTCCACGGCGAGCGCGCCTCCCGCCGGCACCCTGGCCTTTTCCGCGCATGCAAGGAGGAGCGAGCCCAGGCGCCTCATCTCCGCCTTCAGAAGACCGGAGCCTGTGGTCAGCTGTTCCCCTTTCAGGGAATTGGAGCACACGAGCTCCGCAAAGCCTTCCCGGGTATGCGCAGCGGAAAATCTTACCGGCTTCATCTCATAGAGGGTGACATCAAAGCCTCTCTCCGCCAGTTGCCATGCTGCTTCGCAGCCTGCCATGCCCGCGCCGATCACCAATACGGTCATCTACTCTTCTTCCTTCTTGGCATTGCCGACGAGCACGCGCTCGCGGCATTCCTCATTCACGCATACGTGATATACCTCGCCGCCGCGGCCATGCTTTAAGACCATGCGGCCGCCGCAGACAGGGCATTTATCATCGACCGGCATATCCCAAGATACGAAGGAGCATTCCGGATAGCGCTCACAGCCAAAGAAGCGCCTGCCCTTTTTGGACATCTTTTCTATGATGCCCGCGCCGCATTCGGGGCAATGGGCATCCACATACTTCACAATGGGTTTGGTGAAACGGCAGGCAGGGTAATTCGGGCACGCGAGGAAACGGCCGAAACGCCCCATCTTGTATACCATCATCGCGCCGCACTTCTCACAGGGCACATCGCTGACTTCATCCCGTATCTCGACTCTTTCGATGGATCTTTCGGCCTTCTCGAGCAGGCCTTCAAACGGCCCGTAGAACTCGGAAACGATCCTGTGCCAATCCTCCGTTCCCTTTTCCACATCGTCAAGCTTTTCTTCAAGACCTGCGGTGAAGGTCACATCCACGATCTCGGGGAAATATTCCTGCATGACACCGGTGACCACAAAGCCGAGCTCGTTTGGTACGAGCCTCTTCCCCTCTTTGGATACATAGCCGCGCGTCAGGAGCGTTGTGATGATCGGCGCATACGTGGAAGGACGGCCTATGCCGTCTTCCTCCATCGCCCTTACGAGGGAAGCCTCGGTATACCGGGCCGGAGGCTGTGTAAAATGCTTTTCGCTGTCGACATTGAGCGCCTTTACCTTTGTTCCTTCCGATACATCCGGGAACGCGCTCTCCTCCGCCTCCTGCTCCTCATCCCGGCCTTCCACATATACCTTTGTGAAACCGGCAAACCTCAGCTTCTGGCTGTTGAAGCGGAAGAGCATGCCGCCGCCTTCCGTATCGATATTCATGGTATCGTACAGGGCCGGCGTCATCTGGCTCGCCACGAAGCGCAGGTAGATGAGCCTGTAGAGCTTGTACTGATCGCTCGTCAAAGATGACTTGATGCGCTCCGGCGTGCGCAGTATGGATGTGGGGCGTATCGCCTCATGGGCATCCTGCGCGGTGGAACGCGTTCTGAATTCATTGGGCTTATCCGGCAGGTAATCCGCGCCGTAGCGGTCGGCGATATAGCCGCGGACTGCCTGGAGCGCTTCATCGGAAATGCGCGTGGAATCCGTCCTGATATAGCTGACAAGGCCCTGTGTGCCTTCGCCCTCGATATCGACGCCCTCGTAAAGCTGCTGGGCGATGCGCATGGTCTTTGCCGTGGCAAAATTCAGCTTGCGGGAAGCATCCTGCTGCAGTGAAGAGGTCGTAAAGGGAGCGACGGGGCTGTATTGCCTCGTCCCCGTCTTCACCTGGGCAACGGTAAAGTCTGTTTCCGGGATGCGGGCAGCCAGCTCTCCGGCCTTGGCGGTATCCAGTATATTCGTGAGCCTGTCGTCCGTCTCCGAGGCGATGTTGATCCTTTCCCCGTCCACGGCGGCAAGCCTCGCGCGGTATACGGCGTTCCCCGCCTTCATATCGGCGGAGATGCTCATATACTCCTGCGGGTTGAAGGCATTGATCTCATTCTCCCTGTCCACGATCATCGCACAGGCGGCCGACTGCACGCGGCCTGCCGAAAGGCCCTTGCGCACCTTTGCCCAGAGGAGCGGACTGATCTTGTAGCCCACGAGCCTGTCGAGCACCCTGCGCGCCTGCTGCGCGCAAACGAGGTCCATATTGACGGTGCGGGGCGATTTGATGGCGGCCTTCACCGTTTTTTCTGTTATCTCATTGAATTCTACGCGGCAGACCTCATTTTCCGGAATGTTCAGGACATGGGCCAGATGCCAGGATATGGCTTCCCCTTCGCGGTCCGGGTCTGTCGCGAGATAGACGCGCTTTGCGCCTTTTGCTTCCTTGCGGATCCTGTCGAGGATATCTCCCCTGCCGCGGATCGTGATGTAGTGCGGTTCAAACCCGTGTTCCACATCCACGCCCAGCTGGGATTTCGGCAGATCCCTTATATGGCCCTGGGACGCTTCTACCTTAAAGGTCCTCCCAAGGTATTTTTTGATCGTCTTCGCTTTGGCGGGCGACTCAACAATGACCAGTTTATAATCCATAGTCTTCTCCGTCTTTCTTATATATCCTGCACGGCTGCCTTGTAGCCGCCGGGCATTTTTACTATGATCCCGCGCAGTTCGAGCATCGTGAGCACCGGGTTGACCTGCGCGATCGGGATACCGGTCTCCACGGACAGCTCATTGGCTGTCATCTCCTGGGAACGCAGAGGCTCCACAAGGCGCCTTTCCACATCATCCAATTCGACAGCAGTGCGCTTCCCAGGCGCTTTGGAAGGCCTTGCGGCCCAGCGGTAATACTCCGGAATGTCCCACTCGCTCACTGCCGGTACGGCTCCCTGTGTGAGCAAATGATCCGGCGCTCTCGAGAGCAGCGAATAGATAGAGCCCGGCACGGCGAACAGGTCTCTCCCCTGGTCGGCAGCATAGCCGGCGGTTATCATGCCGCCGCTCTTCATATCCCCCTCGACGAGCAGCACGCCCACGCTCATACCGGATATGATGCGGTTGCGCGCAGGGAAGTTCTGCGCAAGGGGCTGTGTGCCCGGCCTGTATTCCGAAACGATGGATCCGCCCTTATCCAGGATCCTCTCATACAGATCCGCGTTTTCCGGAGGGTAGACGACATCCGCGCCGCAGCCGAGCACGGCGATCGTCCTGCCTCCGCCCTTCAGCGCGCCTTCATGCGCACAGGTATCTATCCCGCGCGCCATACCGGAAATGACCACCGCCCCGGAAAGGGCCAGTCTTTCGGCGAACTCACCTGCCGCCCTTTTTCCGTCCCTTGTCGGCGTGCGCGTTCCTACGATGGAAAACGGCCTTTCGCAGTTGAGATCCGCATTGCCCTTTACGTACAGGACAGGCGGCGCATCGGTAGTCTCGGAGAGCAGCCTGCTGTAGCAGTCCGATATCCTCGGCACAGCCGTGATCCCCTGCCTGTCAAGGCCTTCGAACAGGTCTTCAAAGTAGCTCCGGGTGCAGGCGGCCTTCAGCTTCGCGTTCGTCTTCGCCCCGAGAGACTTTGTCATACCCATCAGGCAGGCATCCCATACGGCGCGGGGATCCTCAAATTCGCTCAGAAGCTGATAAAACCGCTTCGGCCCTATCCCTTCCACACTTGACAGCCATACCCAATACTGCTCCATGGCATCATGCATAACCGCGGGGACCCTCCTGATCTGTTTACGGTAAGATAGGATAGCACAGGCGGTATGGAATCGTCAACATAAAATATGAAAGAACCGGTGTATCATAACTTGTAAATGTGCCCGTCATTTGCTATAGTAATGGTATAGGGACAAGTAATGACCTGTAAGGGGGACTGAATGTGAAATACGGCATCTACTACGCGTATTGGGAGCACGAATGGGCCGCGGACTACATCCCGTATATCAAAAAGGCAGCCGGATTGGGGTTCGATTTCCTGGAGATCGCCTGTACGCCCGTCAACGGCTATTCAAAGCAGCAGCTTACGGATATCCGCAATGCCGCAAAGGATAACGGCATCTTCCTGACGGCCGGGCACGGGCCTAACGCATCCCAGAACCTGGCAAGCGCTGATCCGGCTGTCGCGGCAAACGCAAAAGCCTTCTTTACGCAGCTCCTCAAAAACCTGGAGATCCTGGATATCCATACCATAGGCGGCGGCATCTACAGCTATTGGCCGGTAGATTACTCGAAGCCCATCGATAAGCCGGGCGACTGGGCCCGTTCCGTCGCAAACGTCCGCGAGATAGGCAGGGTGGCTGCCGACTGCGGCATCGACTACTGCCTGGAGATATTGAACCGTTTCGAGGGGTACCTGCTCAATACGGCAGAGGAAGGCGCGGCATTCGTTCAGGAAGTGGGCGTGCCTTCGGTAAAGCTGCTGCTCGATACATTCCATATGAACATCGAGGAAGATTCCATGGGCGGCGCGATCCGTCAGGCGAAGGGGATACTGGGACATGTGCACACCGGGGAATGCAACCGGCGCGTGCCCGGCAAGGGCCGCATGCCCTGGCAGGAGATCGGGGAAGCTCTCCGCGATATCGGCTATGACGGCACTGTATGTATGGAGCCCTTTGTCCGCATGGGCGGGACAGTAGGCTCCGATATCAAGATCTGGCGCGATATGAGCCGCGGCGCATCGATCGAAGAGCTTGACAGAGACGCTGCCGAAGCCGTGGCGTTTGAGCGCCGCGTCTTTGAAGGCAGATGACCTCTGCCGGATACGGGGAAGCAAAAGCAGAAATGAACGGGATCGTTTTCTTTGATTACGACGGCACGCTGACCGACGGCACCCGGGGCATCAACGAGGCCACCGAGACCACGAGGGAGGCTGTCGCAGCCCTCCGGGCAAACGGATATCTCGCCGTTCTGGATACCGGCCGCGCCATGTGCTACGCAGGCGGTTCCGGCGTGGCGTTTGACGGGTATATCACCTCCAACGGGGCTCACGCTTCTGTGCTGGGCGAGACGATCCTGGACAGGCCTATCGATGAGAAGGTATTGTCGCGCTTTATGGAACGGCTCGACGGCATGGGGATCTCGTGCGGCATAGATCACCCGGAAAAGTGCTATGCGAGCGATCCCGGCAATGCTGATTTCATTCGCTGGATCAGGACATTCGGCATAAGCCCTGCCATCTTTCGCCCCGTCCCGCCCGACGGACACGTCACAGGCTATAAGCTGAGCGTGCTCTATCACACGATGGAGGAAGTGGATATCCTCCGCGCGGAGTTCGGGGACAGGCTCTCCTTCGACTGCATCAACGGTTACCCGTGCGTGGATGTGAGCGCCCGCGGGATGAACAAGGGGATCGGCGTCCGGGCCGTCATAGAGCGCTTTGGGCTGAAAAAAGACGCGGTATACGCTCTCGGGGACGGTCAGAACGATATGGATATGCTCGCCGCGGTCGGCCACCCCATCGCCATGGGAAAACACGCGCCGTCGCTTGAGGGTATCTGTGAATTCATCACAAAAGACGTGCCCGGGGAAGGCATCGACCATGCGCTCAGGCATTACGGCCTGATCTGATATGGCCTGAAGCGTATACCTGTGCCGGGCCGCGGACATTGCCCCTGCATTCTGCGGTTCTTGCCGGGGCAGCCGCATTGACATTGTATCTTTATATTTTGAAGTAAACTGGAGGCATCCATATGCTCGCAAACGTACTCTGCTTCGGCCTGAGCGGCATCGATGGATTTCAAGTCCGCGCGGAGGTAAACGTATCCTTCGGCCTTCCGGGTTTTGAGATCGTGGGCCTTCCGGATGCCGCTGTGCGCGAATCCCGTGAAAGGATCCGTTCTGCCATGCAGAACAGCGGGTATGAATTCCCCGACAATCGGATCACGATAAACCTTTCTCCCGCGGAACGGCGTAAGGAAGGCCCCGCTTATGATCTGCCGATGGCCGCGGGCATCATCGCCGCTTCCGGAGACCTGCCCGCAAAATGCCTGGAGGACACCGCCATGATAGGCGAGCTTTCGCTGGACGGCGCCGTCCGGGAAGTGCGCGGAGCGCTTCCTATGGCTATAGCCGCCAGGGCAGCCGGTATCAAACACCTGCTCCTGCCCATTGGGAATATCCGCGAAGCCCGCTGCGTCGATGGCATCAGCATCTACCCTGTTCCCTCGCTCCGGGCAGCCGTTGCCCATCTGAACGGTTCTGTGCCGCTCAAGGCCGTAAAGCCCGTCTCCTATGAGCAGCTGCTGGGAGAAAGGCAGACGACGAGCGACTTCCGCTTCGTCAAGGGCCAGGCTGCTGCCAAGAGGGCCCTGGAGATCGCCGCGGCAGGCGGGCACAACGTGCTCATGATAGGGCCTCCCGGGTCAGGAAAGACACTGATGGCGCGCTGTCTTCCCTCCATACTCCCGGATATGACATTTGAAGAGGCACTCGAGGTCACGCGCATCCATTCCGCGGCCGGATCCGTGCCCGAAAGCGGGCTTCTGACAGAGCGTCCCTTCCGATCCCCCCATCATACGGCGAGCCACGCTTCCCTCGTAGGCGGCGGTTCGCTCGCACTGCCCGGTGAGATATCCAAGGCGCATAACGGCGTACTGTTTCTCGACGAGCTGCCGGAATACCGCCGGGATGTGCTGGAGGCACTGCGCCAGCCCATGGAGGACGGCTTTGTCACCATAACACGCGTCAGCGCCCAGAGCACGTATCCATCCCGCTTCATGCTGGTAGCATCCATGAACCCCTGCCCCTGCGGCAACTTCGGTTCCCGCCTGAAGCCATGCCGGTGTTCTCCCCTCGAGATCAAGCGGTATCTCGCCAGGATATCCGGCCCCCTGCTCGATCGGATAGACCTGCATATCGAGGTCGAAGGGATACCCGCTGAACAGCTTGCGGATACCTGTGAGGAAGAGCCTTCCGCCTCCATCCGCGCAAGGGTCGAGGCGGCGCGCGCAAGGCAGAGAGAACGCTACGCAGGCGAGCGCATCCACTCCAATGCGGAGCTGGACGCCCGCACGCTCCCGAAATTCAGCCGCCTCAGCGAGGCCGGGCGTGATCTGGCCAGGAAAGCCTGTGAGACCATGCAGCTGAGCAACCGGGCGTATACCCGCGTACTCAAGGTAGCCCGTACCGTAGCGGATCTGGCCGGAAGCGAAGAGATCCTGCCGGAGCATATCGCGGATGCGGTCCAGTACCGTTCGCTGGACAGGAAATACTGGGGATAGGAAGCCCCGGAACAGGTACAGAAACTGCGGTAACCAAATAACAAAACAGACCTGATGGAGTTTCAGCGGAGGCAAGACGATGAACGAAAACGAAAACCCCATTATCCATATCAGCGGGAATCTCAGTGAAAAAGATTATATAACAGCCATACGTTACCGCAGCATACGAAACTTTGCGGTATACTGCTGCTGCTTATTGCTCTTCTGGATCCTCTTCACAGCGGGCTACAGCCTATACCGTCTGTACCCGTATATGAGGGATGGTAATGTTCATGTATCGGAATGGCTGGACGTCGTATGGGGTGTGTTTCGCGAACCGTCAACCCTTTGCATCCTCATTGGATTTTTTGTCCTCTATGCCTTTATTTTGATCGTGATTAAGCCGATGCAGGCAAAAAGGCGTTTTCATGAACTCTATAACGGAGAACTCCCTATCTCCTATGATCTCTATGAAGACTATCTGGCAGTCACATCCGTCTCTGCAACGGCCGACCAGACTTTTCG
>DBXA01000059.1:17852-18552 GCA_002309235.1 Christensenella sp. UBA1224
TTCAGAGAAAAATGAAATTCGGGATCCAATTGTTCGGGAGCATGAAGATCTTCAACGAAGATCCGGAAGGGTTCCTCCGCTTTCTTGCGGATCAGGGCTACAGCGAGATCGAGCCCTGCGTTTCCTTCGGCCCGGATCCGACGCCCTTTGCCTGGCCGATCGGCGAGCTGGACAAATACGCAAAGCTCGTAAAAAGCTTGGGCCTTACCATGCATTCCTGCCATATCTTCTCAAGGAGCCTGCCTGCCGATGCCGGCGCCTACCGGGAAGTAATGGATCAAACGGGCGTAAAGGTATTCGTTGCCGGGTTCCGCGGGCCTTATACAAAAGAAGGCACCGATCCTTTTGTCAGGGAATGCCTCGGGATCTCAGATATGCTCGGACCCTTAGGCGGAGAGTTCTGGCTCCACAACAACGCCAGGGAGATCGCCTCGCAGATCGGCCCTGTCAGCGCATACGAATATATCCTTTCCGCATGTGAAGGCCGCGTCGGCGCGCAGATCGATACCGGCTGGGCCATTTTCGGCGGCAAAGAGATACGATCCTTCCTGGAGGCAAACAAGAAGTATATCCGTTCGATCCACCATAAGGACCTCGCTTCCCTCGAGCCCGGCGAGCACGGGATACCCACCAACACATACCTCGGAGGCGGCGTAACGGACACCGCGGCCGCCGTACACTTCGCTCTCAGCAACGGTCT
>DBXA01000099.1 GCA_002309235.1 Christensenella sp. UBA1224
CCGTAAAGCAGCTGGCGGACCAGCGCCTCACCCGAGGGAACATTAGCATCCGCCTCTACCCAGGAGTTACCGATCAGTTCCCATCGGCCTTCCGCGACACGCTTCTTTATCTGTTCGAATAATTCGGGATAATACTTCTTCACCTGAGCATATTGCCATGGCTGGCTGTGCGCGAAGACATGGTCTGGATACTGCTCCATAAGCGTCAGAGTATTTGAGAATGTCTTTGCCGCTTTACGAACGGTCTCCTTCACCGGCCAGAGCCACGCCGTATCGATATGCGAATTGCCTGTAAAGACGATATGACCGAAAGGAGTGTATTCAATCGCCTCCAAACCTTCATGCAGTATAGCGGAAGCCCCTGGTATGGAAGCAGTCAATCTCTCACGGTCAAAGTCCACATCCACGCTGTTGAGTGATCTCTGCAGTGCGTCAAGTACACGGGAGTACATATAAGAATCCTTGCCGTTCTGATACATATACATCTGTAATTCCCGCGGAACTTTTACATTGCCCTGACGTACACGGTCATAGGGATAAGCGATCTCTTCAAGGGCTTCATAAGTGACGAGACAGTCAAAATAGTATTTCTCGATCGTTTCATCGATCAGTATCAAACGCGAGGAGCGCAGTGTATACTCGATCTCCTGCCGGCCCGCCGCACGGAATTTCATGAATTCCATATAATTCAGCGCGCACTCGGATTCGACATGTATCACGCTGCCGCACAGTGATTCAGGCACCAGCACACGATTACGCTGCTGCTTATTATCCTGCAGGTAAGATGTGACAGCACTTACGATCTTTCCATTTATGCGCACGATACCTTCACCGCCAAAGTCCAGATCAAGGAACACGCGTCCGCCGCGCCACCCAGCCGGTATCTCAACATCCGCGCTGAACCAGTAAGTCTCGCTGTCAGAGCAGGTCCAATGCCTGCCGGGAGTAAGTATCAGATCACAGGGCTGCCTGTCATACTGACCCGGGCTTATATAGAAACCGTGCTCGGCGTGCCATTGTGGAATACTGACGGAATCCAGAGCCGAAAAACCACCGATCTGTTCGATCTTGTTAAGCAGGATCTTTTGCTTCGAAAACTCCATGATTCTACTCTCCATTCATGCTTATCGAGCCATACGCGCCAGCAGTTCTTCAGGTAGCTCCGCCAGATACACATGCCCCACGCCGGTCGCATTTGAATTATAAATGACATATTTCATATCCGGACTGAATGAAGGATGCGGATGTGTCCAGGAAGGATGCGAGCACGTACTGCCTGGGCGGCAGACAAGTTCGACCTTCTCAGTGGCCACATTAATAATTCGCAAACCATCATCAGGCCAATTTGTATCCGAAACCATCCATTTTCCGTCCATACTGCAGGATGCATGCCAGTAGTGCAGGTCTTTCGCAACAACATGAGGAGCACTGTCTCCTTCACCCCAGAGCACTATTCCCCAATGCTCGCTATCACGATTGGTCATGAGCTTTTTCGTATCCCCTACCCACATCCAGTGGCCGTTGCCGAAAGGCAGATCCAGCATGTGGAAATTTGTCCCATCGCTATTCATGCAGAACAGATTATGATCCGGCCAGGCAGGATCATGGCATTGAACAGCCAGAAGCTTGCCTTCATAAGGTTCGATCTGTGTATGTGTTATCTGCCGTTCGCACTCATAAACAATTTCGCAGCCACTCCCATCCGTCGAATACCTGAGTACAGCCATGTGTCCGTTGTCGAGCGTTGCTTCCGCATACAGATATTTGTCATCAATGGTCAGAGAAGAACATCCGTCGGATTTGGCAACAGCCTGTCCGTGACAAATGTCATCCTGTTCGAATGTGTTGATATCCACGCGTACTAGCGTTCCGTTTCGCAGATAGTACAGATATTTACCGCTGTAGGATAATATCGGCGATGCAACATCGTCTTCATCTGTCAGCTGGATCAGATTGTGTCCGTCAGTATCGACCCTGAACACGTCGATCTGTCCAAAGCGTGCTGAACGTGTCGATCTGAAAACCAAAGTCTTGCTGTCAGGGGTAAATTGATTAATGTGGAAATAGAACTTTGCATTTGAGACCGGGAAGTCCGTCAGTTGGGTAATCCTGTACCCGGTCGTCGGGTCTGAAAAAAAACGGCGTTCACTTGAATACTGATGTCCGCGCAGACAATCCTTCATCGTTTTGACCTTCCTAAGCATTAGAAATTTGATAAACGTGAGGGGCGAGCCAATCAAGCCCGCCCCGCTTTTTGAAACAGTATTACGGATTCTGAGCGTCGTAGCCCTGCTGATAGATATCTCGGATAATGTTGCAGCCCAGAGATTCCATGTTGGCAACATAGCTGTCCCACTGTGCTTCGATATCCATATCACCGATGATAAACTTGACAAAGGCTTCATCACGATAGGTATCGAGGTCGCCGCTCAGATTGCTGATCTCAACAGCCTGCTCGTTGGTGGGGATAGGAGTCTGCCAGGTAACATAAGTGATGTCAACGACATTGTCCAGGCACTGCATCGTCCAGGCCTTCTTAGCTTCATCCTCAGTAAGATAATCGGCAAGCAGTCCGGCCATCTGACGGTCATCCGCTGTCAGGCGGGCGAAATAGTTGGTGCCGATAAAGGCGGAAGCATCATCAAGAGTCTCCTGCCAGTTGGGGATATTGACAACGAAGCCGTCCTTCATCCGATAATTCAGACCTTCAATACCGCAGGTATTCAGACCATAGCCTTCGCCGTAAAGCATATAGTCGAAAAGACGGATCGCAGCGATCTTATCGGAGCAATCGGTAGTGATTGCATAAGAACGCCAGATGGAAGCGGTCAGCTCCAGCGGATAGCAGGGGGTATAGTTATCATCAGCAACAAACGCGACAGGCATCCAGACTGCGCCGGGAGTGTTGCTCTGGACGGAATTGGTGGGATTGTTCCAATCGACCATCTGAGTGATGCCCTGACGGCATACGATACCAGCAGTACCAGTGGCAATGCGGGAATCCTTGGTGGTACCGTCAACAGACTGGAAATCCTTGGGGATCAGTCCATCCAAATAGGCATTGTGCATCCAAGTCAGGAAGTCCTTATAATCGTCACTGGTCCACTCATAGACTACAGTGCCATCATGTACTACCCAGCCGCTGCCGGTGCACAGGGACAGACCGAAAGCGGAACCCAGCTGCTTGTACTCATACAGGCTGCCAGCAACGAATCCATACTCATCGGCATTTCCGTTACCGTTGGGATCGCTGGATACAAAAGCTTTAGCTGCGGCATAAAGGTCATCTGCATTCTTGACCTCATCGAGTCCCAGCAGATCCAGCCAGTCCTTGCGGATCTGGACAGCATTGCCGCGATGGTTGGAAACATTTGCATCGCCGAAAGCAACGATAGCGCCGTCAGGCATGGTGATGCCGCTCTTGTAGGCAGGATAATCAGCAAAAAGGCGCTGAATGTTGGGAGCATAGTCATTGATAAGATCAGTCAGATTCTCAATGATGCCGTCATTGTAATAGCGAACCAGATGCGCGCCATCCGCAGTGCCCTGCAGGCAAACGATATCCGGAATGTCGTTCATGGAAGCCATGCGCAGCTCCATGACCTGCTGATATTCGCCATTGGGGACGACGTCCCACTTGATGGTGATGCCGGTCTGCTTCTGGATCTCATTCCAGACCAGAGCGTTGCCATTAAGGAAGCTCGTGCCGGCGGACTCACTGTCGCGGCCCATCCAGATCAGTTCGGTGGGTTCGGAAACGATAGGAAGAGTATAATCACCCTTCTCATAAGTGTTCTCGGCCATAGCCACGGTCGAAAGAGCCAGCATCATAGCCAGGGCGATTACCAGAATCTTTTTCATTGCTTTTCCTCCTTGTGTATTGCGTGTAGATGCATCCAGTAGTAAAAAATGACATGAGCATTACTTCCCTTGCATCCCTCCCTCATTAGGTTAATCGTCGCTATACCCAACTGTCAGATATCCGTTATGCTTTCAGCGCTCCGACCATAACGCCTTTTGCAAAATACTTTTGAAAGAACGGATATACAAACAGTATTGGAGCCATGGTAACAATGATCGAGCAATATTTAAGCTGCTGGGTAATGGCGTTCAGCTTGAGAGGATCAGAAATCATTTCGGCGTCCTCCATTCCGTCCGCAGTGAAGGTCGTTGTACCCAGTATCAATATGCGCCGCAGATAAAGTGCCAGAGGCATTTTGTCCGCATCACGCAGATAGACCATCGCATTGTAGAAATTATTCCAGTGCCCGACACCATAATACAGCGCAAGCACAGCTGTAATAGCTTTTGCCAGAGGTACAACGATATAGCAGAATATCTGGACATCGTTTGCACCATCTATTTTGGCAGATTCACTCATTTCATCCGGGATATTGGTCGAGAAGAAAACACGTGCCATTACCAGATTAGTCACATTTACAGCTCCCGGTATTATCATGACCCATCGCGTATTATCCATATGCAGATTCTGTATCAGCAGATAGAACGGAACCAGGCCGCCCCCGAAAAACATCGTGGCTGAAAAAAGGAACATGACGATACCACGAAAACGATAAGCCTTTCTGGAAAGCGGATAAGCTGCCGCAAGAGTGATCACCAGGTTAATAACAGTTCCGGCTATAGTATAGAAAAGCGTATTCCCGTATGCGGTAATTATCTGGTTGTCGGAGAAAATCCGTCTGTAGCCATCCAGCGTAAGGCCTTTAGGAAGGAGAACTACCTCATTGCGGATGATCGCGTTGAGATCACTGACAGATCCCGACAGGATCAGTACAAACGGGTAAAGCGTGGTCAAAGCGATCAGTATGAGGAAAATGCAATTGAATCCGTCAAATACCTTATCACCGACAGATTTCTTGATCTTCACGTCCACACCCTCCTTACCACAGTGAGATCTCGGTCACACGTTTGCTTATATAGTTGACGATAACTATCAATACAAAATTAACAACGTTATTGAACAGATCCACTGCAGTACCGAATGCGAACTGTCCGCCAGCTATCGCCTTTCGATGAACATATGTCGAAATGACATCCGCCACATCATATATTCCCGGATTATACATAAGCAGTATCTTATCCTTGCCGACACTCAGGACACCGCCCAGTGCCATTATCAGCAGAATAACAATTGTCGGCAATATCGTCGGGAGCGATACATGCCATACACGCTGAAACCTGTTCGCCCCATCGATCTGCGCGGCCTCATATAGTTCGGGAGAGACGCCTGCCAATGCCGCCAGGTAAATGATCGAGCTCCAACCGAAGCTCTGCCATATACCGGATATAAAATACAGTGTCCGGAACCAACGTGCACTTTCCATAAAGGCTATGCTTTCACCGCCCATAGAAACGATGAGCATATTTACGATGCCGATCTCAGGGCTGAATAGGATTCGCATGATGCCGACTACAATGACCACAGACACAAAATGCGGATAATAACTGACTGTCTGAATCAGGCTTCTCATTTTCCTGTACGGCAATTCATTGAGGAGCAATGCAAATATGATCGGTATAGGGAATGAAAACAGCACCGACCCAATACTTAAGAATACGGTATTACGGATCAGACGGCCAAAGTAAATAGAATTGAAGAACGATTCAAAATTCTTCATTCCTACCCACGGGCTGCCCCATATACCTTTTCGAATGGAAAAATCCTTAAAAGCCACCTGAATGCCATACATGGGCACATAGCAGAATAAAACAATGTATAAGAGCGCAGGAAGTACGAGCAAATGCAGGTATCTGTCCTGCCAGAACTGATGCCAGAAGCGATACCATTTCCTTTTTCTCTTCAATGTGATGTCAGCAGTGCATCGCACGATCACTCCACCTCTTCAGACCACAGGTCCAGGATCTCTTCTTTGGTTGCTGTTCCTGTCATACCAAGCTTACGAATGGTTATGGATGAAGCCATACTGCCTATAGAAGCCGCCTCGCATGGATCCGCTCCGACAGCCAAAGCCATGGCAAAGCTCGCAAGGAATGTATCTCCCGCACCGCAGATATCAAAGGGTGGTTCCGACGGCCAGGCCGGAATATGCGTTGCTTTGCTGCCGTCTGATAAATAGCAGCCTTTCTCACCAGCAGTAACTATTGCTGTCCGCCCCGTTTTACCGGCAAGCTGTTCGCATGCCTCGGTGCAATTCATCTGAACACCAAGCGCACGAGCCGCTTCGATCTCATTCGGTTTTACGATCACATCCCGATACAGAGCTATATTGTCACGGCTGTCGACCACGACCTTTAGTCCTTCACGGCTGAAGCGCATAACGGCTTCACGTACTCTTGGAGTCACACAACCGTTCATCATCTGATCACACACACAGAGTACGTCCATGTCACCTGCCACCGAAAGCAGCATGTTTATAAGCTCATTTTCAGCATCTTCACTCAACGGCTGATCATTCTCAAAATCAAGCCTGGCCTGTTCCTGAACTGCATCACCGAAGCCGTGCAGCATAGGCTTGATATACGCATTGGTCTTCCTGCCCTCACATGTAACAAGGCATACTTCGGCGCCGAGGTTCACAAGTTCTTTCTTCAACAGCGTTCCGCGCCAGTCAATGCCATACGCTCCAAGCAGTATCAGCTTTCCGGGTCCGAGCGCTGCGATATTACATGCAACGTTGCCTGCAGCCCCGAGGCTGATCTTTTCTTCAATGATCGGAAGAGGAAAATGCGGAGTCTCCCGTGACAATGAGGAGCGCGTCATATCGGCGTGCCAGTACATATCAAGGCAGAAATCACCCAGAACACCAATACGGGCATGATGCATCTCATCCAATAATGCATTCAGCCTATCTCTTGTCCAGGCCATATTCACACTCTCCCCCAGTTTCTCTCCTTAAGCGCTTTGTAAAGCGCGGGTATGGTCTGCTGATGATCACCGCAGAAATGCCAGCCTTTGCCTCCCTGGCTGACAGGACGGTTTACGATGTTCTTCCGCGGACGGTAATAATACTGGGGATCCTCATAACCCAGCGGACGCCTGTAATCACCGAGGTCGATCAGATCGAAGTTTCCGGTAGTAATGTTGAAAGTCGGGTAGCCGAGATTGCGCGCTATTGAAAGTGCCTTCAGGAAAACTTCAGGCCCGATAACGCCTGATCCGAAATTCAGATATGCTCCGCCGTCCATCTGTGAGACTGAATTGCAAAATTTCCTGAAGTCTATTCCACTGGCAGCTCCGATAGCCCCAAAATCAGCAGTCGGATGCTGGTGGATTATATCTGTGCCTAGCGCTATATGATATGTCAAGGGTATTCCAAGCTTATACGCGTTATAAAACACACAATCATCTTTATAAGGGAACCTTTCGGGATGGGCATCTACATATCTGCCGAGTGATTCGCCGTATCCATATCCGGATCTGACACCCTCATTGATAGCCTCATTCATCCATCGGCCGGTCTCCTCCCACATTCCGAAACTGCCATCTTCGATCGCCGTGGGTACATGCTCACTCGTACCGCCCAGATATGCCAGTTCGAAATCATGGATGCTGCATGCACCGTTGCCGGCAATATGCGTAATAATCCCCTGACGCATCAGCTCTATCAGATAACGGGAAAGACCGCATTTTATTACATGAGCTCCCTGAGACCAAATGACAGGTCTCCCGGAACGGTGTGCCGCCGCAATACGATCTGCAAACTCCTCAAAGCCGTCACATGTCCAGTCAGGTACAGGATCATTGATATTCTTAAGCGTATCTATACGGACCAAATTAATACGTTCGGCAGCAGTATAGGTTATAACATTATCCCGATAAAGCTGTCCGTTACGTCTGTTATGATCAGTATCATCATAGAGGCCAAGGAATCTGAGTATAGCGCCTATATTTTCAAAATCGCCATTAATTGCGTCAGCGCCGGCTCTGGTCAGACGCTCACGCTTGATCTCACACACACCGCGCCTCATCGCCTCATCAGTAGCCAGGCCAAGCGTCCTTGCCCCTGCGGCTTTGCCAAGCGCGATCTCGACTTTACCATCACCGATCACAGCTACCTGCACCCCGCTTAGGCCGTGGTCCTTGATAAGCCGCTTTAAGACCGCTTCCTTTGAGCAGTTCATTTCGTGAAGCGGCGCTCCGGCAATGTCATCAAAATAATCTTTCACTCCTAAGGCTTCTGCTTCTTTTATTACGTCAGGATGATCTGTACCGCTTGCGACATACAGCTTTACACCGCGCTTTTTCATCTCTTTCAGAAAATCGACGGAGCCGGCCATAAGATAAGCCTCAGGCTCAACTTCTCCGTCCAGCAATGCTTGCTTCCTTTTTTCAACGATCTCCATGAGCCTACGGTTATACTCGTCTTTATACCACCATGGGTCTGTGGGCATGCCCGGAGCAGCATGCTCAGCCAGCCACTTCATTTGATATATCGTCTGAATCCCAGTCGATTCGTCTATGTATCTGTCTACGAACTCTTCTGTCTCCGGTGTAACACATCCGCCGCCGATGTATTCAAGCATAAGCGGCCGCATAACCTGTTCCCAACCGTATCGCAGAGTGGACAGTGTTCCGTCAAAGTCAAATAATACAGCGGTGACAGGTACGGTCGGCAGATCATGATTCAAGTACTCCATATTGACCTCCCACGTGTATTAATTTATTTATTTAACTAACTATATCGTTATTATACCGTACGTGTATTTATTTGTCAATTTAATGAATTAATCATTTACAATTATTCAACATTTCAATTCTTTACTTCTTATCTTAGGTGTGTTAAGGTACAAAACACAAGGTCCTCGAAAGGAAGATGTCGTTTGAAGAGCGCAACCAATCAGCCTCTTATGGGGCTATCCAATAGAAAATGCGTATTGGATATTATACGCAGGAAGCCGATATCTCGTTCGGAGATCGCCGCCATTACTCATCTGACCCGGGCGTCAGTGACTGTCATCGTTGACGACCTGTTTGCTGACGGTCTGCTCACGGAACAGGTTACCCACTCTCCCATGGTCGGCCGCAATCCCATAAACCTACAGATAGTACCGAATGCACGTTATGCTGCGGGCGTTACCATCAAACGTAAAGAGGTCGATGTCGGGATCATCAATCTTAACGGTGAGGTCATATCTAATGAAATCCTGCCGAGTGCGGATGCCTCAGCCGTTGAGATGATAAAAAAGATAGCAGAATCAACAGCCAGGCAGGTCAGGGAGAATGGCATTCTCCGCGAAAAAATGCTCGGTATCGGCGTTTGTGCCCCCGGTCCGGTCGATGTCGCTAACGGCATCATTTTGAACCCTCCAAACTGCGGGCTCTGGCACGGTGTCCATATCGTCCGACTTTTATCTGAGGCTTCGGGCTACCCGGTACTATTGGAAAAGGACTCCAACGCTCTCGCGTTGGAGGAGCAGTATTTCGGCCTCGGGCGCGATTGCAGCAGTTTTCTTGCCGTACAGATCAACGAAGGTGGTATCGGCTCGGGATTGATAATACACGAGCGGCTGTATCGAGGATCAAACGGGCTCGGAAATGAACTGGGACATATTTCCATCCATATGGACGGAATAAAATGCGATTGCGGAAACCGCGGATGTCTGGAACGCTATGCCTCCATATCCGCGATCCTAGCAGGTTCTCCGTATCAAAACTGGCGGCAGATGATCGACTGCCTTTCGAATGACGCGGAAGCGAAACGTCTGTTGACGATGGAGGCCAAATATCTGAGCTGTGCACTCGTAAACGCCATAAACCTATTCGATGTTGAACTGGTGATCCTGCAGGGCGATGTCTGCTACAAGCCTGAGCGCCTGCTTGAGAAACTGAATCAGCGGGTTGGGCCGCGAGTGATTATGCGGTCGACCGGTCTGCATCCTGTCGTGGCAAGCAGTATCGAATCATTTGTCCGTACAGGCGGCATTATCTGCCTGCATAATTTCTATCAGGGTTGAGCAGACGGAGATCATGTATGACGAAGGTGCATCTGATCGGCAATGCTCATCTTGATCCGGCATGGTTCTGGCGGCTCCCAGAAGGTTATGCAGAGGTGCTGGCTACCTTTCGCAGCGCACTCGACCGTATGAACGAGTATGACGACTATGTATTCACTTGTGCGGGGGCTGCATATTATTCATGGGTCCGCGAAAGCGATCCGGATATGTTCGAAGAGATCGCCGCGCGCGTCCGCGAAGGGCGCTGGATCATTACCGGCGGCTGGTGGATACAGCCCGACTGTAACCTGCCCTGTGGTGAATCGTTTGCCCGGCATGCACTTTACAGTCAGCGTTTCTATGAAAAAGCCTTTGGCCGGAAAGCCTTGATCGGATATAATGTCGACTCGTTCGGACACAATGCGATGATACCGCAATTGATCAAATTGAGCGGTATGCATGGTTATGTCTATATGCGCCCGAGTCCCGGGGCTGAGATGGATTATCCGTTTAAAGGCAGTTCATTTATATGGCGATCTCCTGACGGGACTACAGTTCCCGCATTCCGCATTCCGTTCGGTTACGCCTCTGTTGACGCTTCTGAGGCAAAAGAAAAGTCTCTTGCGTGCCGTCAGCTCTCATCCGAGGAATCACAGCCGGTAATGTGCTTTTACGGCATCGGCAACCACGGCGGCGGTCCAAGCCGCGCAATGCTTGATACACTTAATACGCTCATAAGCGAAACAGGACCGGGAACGTTTTCCTATTCATCTCCTGACAGTTTCTTTTCACAACTGGATAAAGATCGTCTGCCCGTTTTTGAAGGTGAACTGCAGCATCACGCAAGTGGCTGTTACAGCGCATTCATGAAGATCAAGCAGCTCAACCGCGAATCTGAAGTTTTGCTGATAAATGCGGAAAAATACTCGTCAATAGCGCAGTGGCTGAAGTTTGATGTCAACACAGCTCCGCTGACAGAAGCTTGGAAGATCATCCTTTTTAATCAGTTCCATGATATAATGGGCGGATGCAGTATCCGTGATGTATGCAATGACGCTGTCGAAGCCTTTGGCGCAGCTAAACATGCTGCCCGCGATGTGATCAACAAGGTCCTGCAAAAGATCACCTGGAATTTGGATACTTCTGGAGGATTTTCAGTCCCCTGTGAAAAGCACGGCTTTAAACTATGGGAGGATGGCCCTTACGGAGCACCTCTTACAGTTTTCAACCCCCACTCCCGACGCTTACAGGTTCCAGTTCGTACAGGTGCGGATATCCATTCGGGCGGACGGTCTCCTGCGGTTACTGATGAGTACGGACATGCCGTACCATTCCAACGCATCAGAGGGCCAATGATCAACCATGACATCGACAAGTGGGAAAGCGTGTTCATAGCCGATGTTCCGCCAATGGGCTGGCGCACTTATTGGGTCAGATATACCGATGAGATCGTTTCTCCTGTATGCGGCAGTCTGTCCTGCAGTGATACACATCTTGAAAATGACTATCTGCGGGCTGAATTCAGCGCCGCCACAGGCGCTTTGACGCGCCTTTTCGACAAGTTAAAAAACAGAGAACTGATAACTTCACCGGCTCTTGATTTGGTCATAGATGAAACTGATGCAGATACGTGGGCTCATAATATGTTCAGCTTCAGGACGGTTGCGGGAGCATTCGGCAATGCCGTTGTTGAGCAAGCCGAATCCGGCTCGGTATTGGCTTCTCTGCGTATAACGAACCATTGGAATAATTCTACTATATCCAGGGTCGTAACACTCTATCGTGAATTGCCGTTCCTCTTTGTTTCCTGCACTGTCACTTGGAACGAAGCTCATAAAATGCTTAAGATGTCCTTCCCTACTCCATTCAGCGGCGGTGAGATAGCCTCTATACCTTACGGATACATAAAAAGAGATGCAGACGGGCTTGAACAGCCAATGCAGAATTGGGTAAGTCTCGGCAGCTTAGGCGTAGTTACGGATACACGTACCGCTTACGATGCCAAGGATGGTGAAGTACGAGTTACAGCTCTTCGGAGCCCGCTCTATGCCGATCACTTTGCCAAAAGGGATAATTTCTGTGAACTTACAGAGCAGGGTGAGCATCGGTTCCAGTATGCTCTCACTGCTGATTGCGACCCCGCCTGTTTGTCCGCTCTTGCAAACGAAATAATAAACACGCCGGATGCGATCTACGGAACATATCATAAAGGGCCCTTGCCGCTGACTGCTTCTAATATCGATCTCGATAACAGAAATATTATCGTCGATGCCGTCAAAAGAGCCGAGGAAGGTCATGGATATATTATCCGTATGCACGAGGCAGCAGGCCTTGAGCAGCACGCTCAATTGTCTGTAGCGCTGTCAGAGCAATGTATACATGTTGCGTTCAGGCCTCATCAGATACTGACGCTCCTCGTCACAGAGCGTGAAGTTACCAAGGTTGATTTTACGGAAGACACTGTCAATGTTACCCATTTATGTTAGTGTTCGTACCATCGCGAATATCCTTATGCCTGATCACTTACCCTTATCGCACCGTATTCCGCGCAGATATCCGATAGTTCTTCTGCGCAGAATACAGCTGCGATCCCGGCATATTCCAGAAGAGCAGCCTCCAGCGTTTCCCGGGAGGCTGCCGCAAAGCCCAGAGGGATCTGAGAAGCCATTACGGCATCGCAGACCATTGAAGCAGCTCCTTCGGCGTCAACACCTGTGATATCGAGTACCGCCATCCGGGTATCTTCATCTATATCGTAGAGGTCATCGGGGTCGTCAAAAACACTGTAAGCGGAAAGAGCATCCTCAAGGGAGGCATACTTCCTCGACGAGCAGATATACCTACCTGTTCCATGCCGTCCATCCGGAGATGGTGCGAAAGCCGCGGCTTCCATTGCGAGGAGGCGTATGTGCTCCGGCGTCGTGCCGCAGCAGCCTCCAACCGCGGAGGCACCGGCATCCAGTATATCCTTCATCTTTTCGGCAAAAGCCTGAGGACCGAGCGGATAGACCGTCCTGCCGTTTTTCATTTCCGGAAGGCCGGCGTTCGGCTGCACGATGACGGGAACATCCGTTACGGAGCGCATTTCCTTTATCGGCCCTAACATATGCTCAGGCCCGCCGGAGCAGTTCATGCCCACAGCGCAGGCGCCGAGGGATGAAGCGATGACGGCGGCGCATTCCGGCGTTCCCCCGGTCATCGTCCTGCCGCTCTCCTCAAAAGAGAAGGATGCCGCGAAGGGCATGCCGGCGGCCTTCGCGCCGAGCATCGCAGCCCTTGCCTCCGCGATATCCGTCATGGTCTCTATGATGGCCAGATCCGCATCTGTTCCGAAGGAGGCCATTTCCCGGTAACAATCCACGGCATCCCGGGTCTGCAGGCCGCCGAGCGGAGCCAAAAGCTCTCCCGTTGGGCCGAGATCCAGGGCTACGAGCGCTCGCCCGCCGGAAGCCTCTGAAGCGTTTCGCACAGCCGCCCGCGTTATCTCTTCTGTTTTTCCTAAAAGGCCATGCCTGGACAGCTTGATTCTGTTTGTTCCGAAGGTATCCGTTATGATGATATCCGCTCCGGCTTCGATATAATCCCTATGGATCTTTTTTATGATGTCAGGGCTTTCTAAGCTGACGATATCCGGGCATACGGCTTCGACCCCCATGGAAGAAAGCAAGGCGCCCATGCTTCCATCCAGTATCCTTATCTTTTGCGGGAAAAAGTCCCTGATTTCCTTAGATGTCTTCATATGATATCCCCGATCCTCATAACCATTTTTTTGAATCATATCACAGTACCCCGCATAATGCAATCATCAGCAAAATGTGGTATCATTATAAGAAACTGCAGGCAGGAAATGTATGGATACGGAACTTCTTATACGCGCAAGGGAACTTCTGGAAAACCTTACGCCGCTAAAAACAAACTGCGGTCTGTTGTGCGGAGGCGCATGCTGTGAAGCAGATGAAGACGGCCAGGGCGGCGTACTTCTGTTCCCCGGTGAAGCGGAATTGTTAAAGGGTGAATCGTGGACAGAGATACTGCCGTCTCCCATGCCGGTCAACGGGATCGACTACGGTATGAGCGTATGTTCCGGCCGCTGTGACCGATCTATGAGGCCGCTTGGCTGCCGTATCTTCCCCCTGACACCGGTCTTTACGAAGGACGGCAGGCTGAAGGTGCGTACAGACAGACGCGCCTGGGCGATGTGCCCTCTCATGCCTGCGGGAATAAGGGGGCTTTATCCCGATTTTGTATCCGCCGTTCAGGAGGCGCTTACGTTCATCGCCGCCGATCCGGAAGGCGAGGCATTCCTGCGGGCCTGGCAAGATCTGGAGGGTTCTTATGCCGAATCCCCCTTCCTCCTATGATCTTTTCCCCGAAAACACAAGCCAGTGAAAGGCGGCTTTGCGATATGACAGAGAAAACGGGTATCTGCGTTCTCGGCAGCATCAACGCAGACCTTACGGTCAGCGTAGAGAGATTCCCCGCGCCGGGCGAAACGGTAGCGGGCAGCGACTTTAAGATCTATACCGGCGGAAAAGGCGGCAATCAGGCAGTCGCTGCCGCCCGTATGGGACAAAAGACATATATGATAGGCTGCATAGGCAATGACGGAAACGGCGCGATGTACCTGGATACTTTCCGTGAAAACAGGGTAGATACGGCTTTTGTCCGGACATGTGAAGCTGGTATCCCCACGGGCTGCGCGTTGATCGAAGTCGACCCTTCCGGGCAGAACCGCATAGCCGTCGTACCCGGGGCGAACGCTCTCCTTTCGGAAGAAGTCGCAAGAGGCGCGAAAGAGATCCTCTCGACCTGCAAGGTGCTCCTTCTCCAATTTGAGACGCCGGTGGAAAGCTCCATCACCGCTGCAGGCATCGCACGGGAGAACGGGGCAAAAGTAGTGCTCGATCCTGCTCCCGCCATGCCGATCAGGCAAGAGCTGTTGGATCTGTGCGATTACATCACCCCGAATGAGACTGAGCTGGCGTTGATATCCGGTCTTCCGACAAGGACCCGGGAAGAGGCAGCCGCGGCAGCACGCCATCTGATCGGCACATCATCCCTGAGGGTCATCAACAAACGCGGGGAAATGGGTTCGATGCTGATCACATCCGGGCAGGTGAAAGCTTACCCTGCGCTGAAAGTACAGGCAGTCGATACGACAGCAGCGGGAGATACCTTCAACGGCGCTTTTGCCGCAGGCCTCTCAATGGGTCTGTCGGAAGATGAGTCCATACGGCTCGCCACTGCCGCCGCGGCTCTTTCCGTTACCGGGAAAGGCGCGCAGAGTGCCATGCCTCATCTCGATGCTGCGCTGGCTTTCTCCAGGTCTTTGGAATGTTAAAAGCCGCGGCAAGGCTGCTTCGCCCGATCGGCAGATCTCCTTACGCTTGCTTTCATAACCTGCCTTAGTTATAATAAAAAACCGCCAATTAATATCGTATTATTTCTCGGAGGTCCTTACGTGGGAAAAAAAGTCAGATATAAGATAATAGAAACATTGGAGCTGCCCATGGTGCCGCTGCGTGACGTGGTGCCGTTCCCCGGCATGATGCTGCCTTTTGACGTCGGAAGAGACATTTCCATCAAAGCGATAGATCACGCTATCGCGCATGACGGCCGCATTTTCGCTGCGGCTCAAAAGGATGTGGAATGCGAATTCCCCACGCTGAACGATATGTACGAAAACGGCGTAATACTTGAGATCAAGCAGAGCTTCAACGCCCCGGACGGAATCAAGCGCATACTCGCTTTCGGCACAAAGCGCGCGAGGCTCGTGGCCATGAACCAGAAGCACGGTATGTTCATCGCAGGGATAGGCGTGCCTTCCGACCCGGATGAGGATATCGGAAACGAAGCTCCCGGGAACGAGCTTACGGCACTTTCAAGATATACAAAGGAATTATTCTCACAGCTCGCGGATATACGGGGCACTTATCCGCAGGAGATGTACGAGGCCGTGCGAAGCTGTGAGGATATCAAGCTGCTGCCTTACCTGATCGGCGCGGACATGCTCCCCTCCTGTGCCGACCGACAGTCCCTGCTGGATATCTATAAGCTGAAGGACCGTTACCTGAAGCTGATCCGCATGCTGCAAAACGAGATAGAGATACAAGGGATCGAAAAGCACATACAGGATCTGACAAGGCAATCCATAGACAAGGGACAAAGGCAGTATTATCTGCGAGAGCAGCTTCAGGTGATCCGCAAGGAATTGGGCGACGAAGACGAAAACCCCGCCGACAAGCTGCGCGAAAGGCTCGATAAGTGCCCTGCACCCGAAGAGATCAAGACCATCGCGGCTCGTGAGATCACCCATATGGAGCATATGCCCCCGGGTACTCCCGAACTATCGATAAGCCGTAATTATGTGGAGTTCATATTGGATCTTCCCTGGGGCAAGCCTGCGGAGAAGCCGTTCCGGATCGAAAAAGCACGTAAAATTCTGGAAGAAGACCATTACGGTCTTGAGAAGGTGAAAGAAAGAGTCATCGAATCTCTTGCAATGCGTGTGATCAATCCGGATGCCAAGGCCCCTATCATTTGTCTTGTCGGCGCGCCCGGTGTGGGCAAGACAAGCATCGCACGCTCCGTCGCGAAAGCGCTGGGAAGAAAATTCGTGCGCATGTCTTTAGGCGGCGTGCACGACGAGGCCGAGATCCGCGGCCACAGGCGCACCTATATCGGGGCTATGCCGGGGCGCATATTGACGCTGATACGCCAATGCAAGACATCTGACCCCGTGTTCCTGCTGGATGAGATCGACAAGCTGACCAGCGACATGCGGGGTGACCCGGCAAGCGCTTTACTGGAAGCGCTCGATCAGGAGCAGAACAATACATTCGCGGATCATTACCTCGACGCCGCCTATGACCTGAGCAATGTCCTGTTCATTACGACCGCGAACACCCTGGATACCGTGCCCGCGCCTCTGCTCGACAGGATGGAAGTCATTGAACTTACCAGCTACACAGAAGAGGAAAAGGTACATATCGCGACGGGCTATCTGGTGCCTAAGAAGATGAAGGAGAACGGCCTNNTCCAGCTATACGCTTGAAGAAAAAATACAAATCGCAAAACGCCATCTCTGGCCTAAGCAGCTGAAGGAGCATGCTCTTTCGGCGAAGGAAGTACGTATCGGCGAAAAGGAGCTGCGCTTCATCATAGAAGGCTATACAGCTGAGGCCGGCGTACGCGGCCTTGAAAA
>DBXA01000170.1:0-4111 GCA_002309235.1 Christensenella sp. UBA1224
AACCCGCTGTCATGTGCAGGGGGACTGTCAAGCGTTTTGCGAATATTGTACATAACAACCTTGTCTGCCCAACACTGCCGTAGAAGGTGCATGCACTTGCCTTGCCCTTGGCGGCAGGTGGTTGGTCTGGTACCCTCTGGCAGGCGGTAAGGGCATACTGCAGACTAAAACTGATTAGAAAGAGTTTCAATTAGTCGATATTGTCAGTACAGGTGATTTTGCTCTTCTCGAATCGAATTGTTAAGCCGGCATATTCGCCGGAAACTGTATCGTATACTTCGATTTTAACTTCAGCAGACTTATCGTACTCTAATCCTATTTTGTGATTAGTCTTTCTTTTGGATGTTCAATTAGCTGTGTCAAATAATTCCACTATGTCTTTTTTTAAGTATTCACTTAAACGCCAGTTTGGCTGATCATACATATCTTTATACAGATATGTTTTCACTTCACTTGTGCCATATCTCGGGTCATTTCTCATAAGTGACCCATCGTAAAATGTCGCTGCAACGATCCCATCCGTACAATAAAAGCGGTATCCACTTCCGACATTATCGCTTCCAAACAAGCCCCAATACTCGTCTTTAAATCTCTCGGATTTAAACTCATAATAGGGATGATGGCCATTATAACAATCCTTGCTTATCGCATCCAGGTTTACCGAACCATCTTTCTCTTGTATCATTTCTGTTAGTTCCTGCACAGTTGCTCTTGTCTGCAGTGCCGACCACAAGTATATCAGTGAACCACGGTGTTGAAAACCTATAAAAGCGTATGTATCATCATCTAGATGAAGTATAACATAACAGCTGCCGTCGAAATCTCTCACACATTCAAGATCATACCGTTCCGCGAAATCACACATATCCGAATTCCCGATATGGATATGCTTTTCCATCCGATCGATAAAATCAACCAGTTCTTCACGGGAATATACCTTCTTTATCACTTCCTTCGGATCAGTCGTATTATCATAGGATACTGACATAGTGCTAAATGTCCTGATCCGATATCTTCCCTGTATCATGCCTCTGGCCGGAACATCTGGCCCTTGGGTGTCGGCGGTATATTTCACTCCCTCCGGATATATCTCCCGCATATCCGTTTCGAGGAACCAACCGTACCTTACCGCAGCAGCATCATCATAAGAGCGGATCACCGCAGTCTTCTTTTTGTACTGTTGCGGATTCTGCAGATCAAACTTTCCTTCGTGTATCTCCAGATATCCATCCAAACAATAGAAAGTATAGACGATCTCCTCACTCGCCTCATCCCTCACACACCACATTCCTTCTGTCAGCCATTCATTCAGGTACAAGTCCTCTTCTGCACTTGCACAATAGCTATCTTCGGCAATATAGCTGAAATCTATTTTCCCGTCCGGATTTCTCATTGTGTTCAGAAGCTCCTGTGCCGTCATACGGTTCTGCAGCACTGTAAACAAATAGGCGACATTCCTGTCCCACGTGCTCCGGAATACAACGAATGCGTATGTCCCGTCATCCAGACGCAAGACGCAGTAGCTGTATTGCCCCATACACCTGAGGCATTCCGGCTCATAGATTTGAGAGGCCTCATACAAACCTGCGCTGTCCCTGCCTGATGTTCCTGCTCCTGCCCTTCTCGCAAGATCACACGACAGTTCCGCTAATTCTTTGCGTGAATAGGTGTTTTGTATCGTATCCTTGACGGATACCGTGTTATCGTAATTGAGAAAAACATAATTGTAAACGGATCTTGACGTTTTCCCGTTTATGGTCCCTTTTCGGATTTCCGCTTCCTCGCTGGTCTCACCTGTCGCTCCCGTACACAGAATCAAGCCTGACAGGAAAATCAGAATGAGTGATCTCCATACCGTTTTCATTCCAATGTGCCTCCGATCGCTATATAGATGATATCTGAATCATAGTACCGAGTCCGGTCAGAGCCTACGATCCTCCATGAAGAAGCTTCTTGCATATCAATTGAACCAAATCTGTTATAACCTAGTCCTACTTTGTCTGCCCACTGATACTCTCCTTCAGGATCGTAATCTTTCTTGGCCATTATAGCAAAATGGAAGTCATAATCATAATCAATCTGGTCCAGAGAATCAATGCCAGCCGGTGTTTCTACCCGCAGAGCTATCACATAATCATATTGCGTCATTTCACTTAGGTTATTCAATATCCGTGCATCTAATTTTAGGTATTCTAAGTCTCTTAAAACAAATTTGGCTACATTTTCAACTGTGTTATAAATACCATATCCCACATTTAATCTGCTGTCTGACACCCCTGCTTCATAGCTCAAATCCCCTGGGTTCTTATATATTCTACCTCCTGTAAAAAAGCTCAATACATATCCCCAGCAGTTCATAGAATTTGTGATTTTTGTATCTGTCAGATCCGTATACCGCACAGCTTTTTGTACTTTTTGTCCATCTCTATCTGCTTTTAGCACAGGTTTATTACTGCAATAGCAAAATAAATTATGCTGCAGCAGTGCACCCGTCTGCCCCAGTATGCTGTCGCTGCTTATAAACCTGCACTTTTCTGGGACATAATACCTGCTCCGGAGGTAATACAGCCCCGTCGTACACATATTCCCTGTACCGGAACGGGTTGATCACACCCAGCATATTTGTCAGACTTCCGCCAGTTGAGATGATATTTCCCCAGGCATCGTACAATAGGTAACAACCAATGCGCTTGTATTGTCCTTCAGCCCCAGCACGTCTCCCTGCAGGCTGTAGACATAGATGTACATGTTGTTTCCGTATTTGCAGTGGCTCGGCTGCCCGTTGGCATAGAAGATATGCAGGTTGTCTGTCCCTTTCCGCACATGCGTGACGGTTTTCCCCGCTACCGTGTAGAAGGTATCTGTCGTTACACCGTTCTCCGTTACGCTCTTCTTTATTCGCTGCCCATTCTCATCGTACAGGAAGGTGATCGTCTTGCTGTCGTCCGTCATACCGGTCAGCTTGCGGCCCTGCCAGGTATACTGCCAGGTACCGTCGCTAAGGATGTTGCCTATCGCATCGCTGACAAGCACAGTAGTTTCGGTATGGTCATTGCTGTCCGTCACCGCGTATCCTGTCAGTTTGTCTTTCCAACCATCGGTGTAGATATAGGCAGTCGTTTCCAGCGGCTCATTCGGCAGCGTTCCCTCTGTATACGCATACTTCCTTCGGTATGTGATGTTCCCGCCGTTGTCGTATTCATAGGTCCAGGTGGTGCCGGTGCTGTGTCCCCGCGTATCCTTCTCGTCGTTTGCCCGGACCAGCTGACCGATGCCGTCTTATTCGTAGGAGCATTTCTTGTTGTTGCAGATCCAGGAGGATATCCTGCCGTTGTCGTCATAGGCATAGCCCTGTACCATACCCGTCTGGCTCATGCCCATGATCAGGTCCGTCGCAGCATTCGCGCTGTAGCCGGTATAGCCGGGAGCATAGGTATAGCTTTCCGTCATCGTGCAGCTGCTCCCGTTGTACGTTTTACGGTTCGTCACACGGCCCAAGCCATCGTAGATCAGCGTGGTGCGTGTGGTATCCGCGTCCTCCCCGAACAGCGTGGCTGCTGTCCTGTCGTCACGGTCGTACACATATCGCGTTTTATAGGCAGTCAGCGTGTTCGCGCCTGTCTGTACCTTCTCTATGCTGCTTTCAAGGTTCTGGCATTCGTCATAGGCCGCACGGAGACTGTGGACAGTCGTTCCGTTTGCGTTCTTCTCCTCGCTCCCCATGGGTCTCCCGGCAAGATCGTAACGGAATGTGCTTGTGATGCCTGTCTCCGCGTTCTCTACCTTTTCGATCTGTCCGTTGTTCCCGTAGGTATAGGTTACCTTCTTTGTATTGTCATTGTCAAGCTTTACTTCCGTCAGACGATCGAAATCATCATAATCATAGGTGATCGTACCGCCGTTTCCGTATGTCTCGCTTTCAAGGACGTGGCTGCGGTCTTCGCTGTACGCCTTTGTTATGATGGACTGGTTTCCCACCGATACGTTTGTATTCGCTCCCAGCGCGTCATAGGTGAAGTGGTATATCACATCCGAGGTGTTCCCGGTCGTGTTGTGCTTTACCTGCTTGGGCTTATTGTCTTCACAGACATATTCGTTCTTATAGACGTGG
>DBXA01000170.1:4270-9508 GCA_002309235.1 Christensenella sp. UBA1224
TTCTCCGTCACCCGGTAAACGGAATGACCCGATCCATCCTTACCGGCGATCAGGTTGTTATCGATCTCATGATATGTTCCGTCCGAGGCAAAGTAATGGATATCCGCCGCGCAGGCTATTTACTGCGAAGCGTCTAAAGGGCAGCCTGAAGGCCTTTCCGCAGGGTGCGCGAAGAGCTGTGATTTCTGTTGCTTTGATATTTGCTGCGTCATGCTTGCTGGTCTTCATTGCTGGTCACCTCATTTCGTATTGATATTTATTAGATGAATACGGGCATAGCTTTGTTTCTTTCGCTTAAGGCTCGATGAGGAGACAGGCACTGTTATTCCCGGAAGAGAATGCCCGGCCCGAACGGCGCGTGCGCGCTGAGTATGTAGGTGTTCAAGATCGTATCGTCCGTATCCCTGACGAACTGCCACATGACGCGCAGTAGGTCCTTTATGACGGGCCGGAATCGGGCATCGGCGGCAAGGTTCTCCGTTTCGCCCGGGTCGTTTTTCAGGTCATACAGCTCGTCATAGTCAAAGCCGTTATAGACGTATTTCCAGTCTTTTCCCCATACTGCGCGCTGTATGCCGTATTGCTCGTTGCCGTTGGTCTGCGTAAAGCGGTATTCCCGTTCGGCAGGCTTTTCCTCTCGATCCTCGATCCAGGGGCGCAGGCTCATGCCCATCAGAGGCCTGCCGCATTTGACGCCGCACAGGTCGAGGAGCGTCGGCCCGATATCGGTGAGCATTGCGGGCGTATCGATGGTGATGGGTTTCTCTGTTCCGGGTACGCGGATGAACAAAGGCACATGATACGCGCTTCGGAAGCAGGGAAGCCCTTTGGCCCAAAGTCCGTGCTCACCGGCGTAATCGCCGTGGTCGGAGCAATAGAGGATAATGGTATCGTCATATTGACCGCTTTTGCGCAGGGCATCGAGTACCCGGCCGAAAAGCATATCTTCGTAAGTGCAGTAGGCGAGATAGTGCCGGATGCCTTCCCGTACCTCATCGCATGTCAGCTGGTCAAAGGGCGCGCGGGTCTTGCGGTAGAAAGCGGGTTTGTCCTTCATTTCGTCGGCATAGGTATCCGGAAGGGAGATATCCCTGATATCATACATATCCAGGTATTCCCGGGGCACGAAATACGGGTCGTGCGGGCCGACGGGGCCGCAGAATATGAACCAAGGCTCCTTTGGCAGATGCGCAAGCTGTTCGACCGCGGCGTTGACCGTGTTTTCATCCCCGGTATTCCCGCTGTTCTCGCCGTAGAGGAAATAATGCGGGTATCCCGGCCGTATTATCTCACCGGGCCTGCGCTCATCCTGCTCAGAGCAGGTATCGCCTTCGATATAGGCTTCCCATTCGTGGGTATGAGGCAGGCGGGATGTCTTTGTGTCGGTGACCCCTGTATATTTTTTCGGGTGATACAGAAGCTCAAAGCCGAAAGCATCCGGCCCTTCCTCGGAGGAGAGGTGCCACTTGCCGCTGTAGAACATCTTATAGCCGTTGTCCCGCAGGTCCTCGGGCCACAGGCGGACACCTGATGCCATGCCGCGGGAAATAGCGTTCCCCACGTCTACGTTGTTCCATACGCCGTGCTGGCTCGGATACAGACCGGAGAACATGGATGTACGGGAAGGGCAGCAGTGCGGCGCGGTACACATGACATCGGTGAAGGAGGCGCATTCCCGGCGGAACGCGGCGAGATTGGGCATGATCGCCCGGCCGAAGCAGGTATCGGCTCTCTGCTGGTCAGTCATGAACATGAGGATATTCGGTTTTTTCATCCTATCATCACCCTTTGAAGATATATACGCCGTAGCCGCCTCCGGTAAGGCCGCCGTTTGCGATCAGTCTCTTTTTATATGCCCTTTGAAGCTTAGTCCTTTCGGGCAGTGTTTCGGGTGTATAGTCCTTCAGATAGCCGAATATGCGCCAAAGGTCGTGCGTATCCGGTTTTTCCCAGGCTTCAACGATATCGAACAGATCCATAAAGGCGCGGATATTGCTCTTCTCATCCAGCATTTCTCTGTGCGCCGGCCACAGCAGCCAGCTTTCACATACGAAAACATTGCTCCCGAAGAAGGAGACGGCTTTTTTGAAAGAATCCTCGCACTTTTCCCTCGTGATCGGGGAGCCTTCCGGTATATGGACGTTGATGACGGTATCGTCTTTGTTGAGGATCACGCCGTTTTTCCCGTAATGCTCTGCCTCAAATCCGATATGCTCGAATTCCAGCCTGCCAAGGCGCCAAAGCTTTGCCCGCAGCGTCTTTTCAAGCCAGGAAAACTCCTTCATGCCCCAGAGGCCCGTTTCCTCATGGCAGCATTTTGCCCATATCGGGATATCCTGCAGGGAATCCAGGAAAATGTCTTCGGCGTAGCCATGTTTTCGGTACTCGTCTTCCATATTTCGCGTCAGGAGGACCGTGGCGGCGAGGAGTACGCGGTTGGGCTCCATGCCGAAGCCGGCTGCAGCAACGCTGAGCATGGTTTTTGCGGTATCTTCCTCCCGGTCACCGGGCAGCAGTTCCCGCCAGGCCCGTTCGAGAAGTTCCGTCCCTTCCAACAGGCGGGCAGCAGGCGCCGCGTATGCCGCCGCCTCCGGCTGCAGCTGGGCCCTTCCGGCCAGGGAATCAAAATCCATATTATTGCCTCCTCGTCTGTATTGCTGCTTTTGATTATACATCATCTGCCCTGTGAAATAAAGCTTTGAACTGTGCCTGCGGTCATGGAAGAGGAAAAAACGCGTCAGCCGCTGCCGTATCCGGGCATTATGCAGTAACCTTACATTGTGTTTTCGGAGGTTTCATGTATAATATAAAAGAACGGACGGAAAGGCGTAAGGCGGTATGGAAGGGATGGCGGCAAAATCAAACGCATCATCTCTTTTCACGGTGCCAGTGCCGTTGACGATGCCGGCCCGTAAGAGGCGGATGACTGTATATCCCTTGAATGGCCAAGCGGTATAGGAAGATCAAGGTGAAGTATCCGGACGGGCTGTTCCGGCCGCATACGGGTGTGAATGAAAGTTTTCCCTTACGGATCATACGGCATGAGGCAGATCACTGCGAAGGGATCCTGAAATACGGAGAAGAGAGACAGGCAGGTATCTCCCGGATGCGGACAAGGAAGGGACTGTTTATGCGAAAGGTACAGAATTGGATCAGTCTGGCGGCGCTCCTGATCGTGATTTGGATATTCGCGACAGGCAATACGCGCACGCTTTTTACCACCCTAAAGAGTGCTTATGGCTATGATGGCACTTCTAAGAAGGCGGAGACGGCAGGAGAAGAGTTGGAAGCCGTTGCCGTTTCGGATCCGGCAAGCTGGCATGCGGGGTCCTATGTCTTTTTCGGGAATTATCCGCAGGGAAAGAACGGTGAGAGGAAGCCGATCGAATGGCTTGTGCTGGATGTCCGGGAGGATAAAGCCCTTCTCATCAGCCGCTGTGCCCTGAACAGTTGGTCGTACGGCAGCTCTGACTATAACGTTTCCTGGGAGAACAGCGCAATACGAAAATGGCTTAACGATGGTTTCCTGAACGAGGCTTTTACGCCGGAAGAGCAGGATAAGATCCTTCTTACGGAGGTGGACAACAGCCTAAGCCAGGACAGGAGCGGCTGCAGTACGAGCGGCAGCAAAAATACACAGGACAGGATTTTCCTTCTCAGCTATAATGAGGCGTGGGATCTCTTCTCAACGGATGAAGCGAGAAGATGCGAAGGAACGGATTATGCGGTATATGTAAAGTGGGGGCATGATCCCGCCTACGGGAACAACTATGTATCGTGGTGGCTCCGCACTCCTATATACTACCGGGGAATGGCGGAGACTGTGGAGGAGAATGGTACTGCCGGAAGCCTACAGATAGGAAGGACCGGATATGTGCGGCCTGTCTTCTGGATCGACCTGACCCCTTGGATATCCGCAGTATCCTGAAAGGATGCAGACGGATCGAAACGGCAGGCTGTTTTCTTGGGCAGGCGCCGCTGCGGCTGTCATGGACCGGATCAAAAAAAGGAGATGCTCCCGATGAAGCGAATGGATCTTGGCGGTAAATGGCTGTTATACTACGCTCCCGAAACCGCATGGAAAAGGGGCGGCATGGAATTCCCGCAGGATGCTCCCTGTGTTGAAGCGCTGGTGCCCGGCAGCGTGGAGCTGGATCTGTGCCGCGCGGGTATAGAGCCGGATCCGTTTTTCGGAACGAATCTGTACCGGTACCGGAAGTATGAGTTCTATATGTGGCGCTTTGTACGCTGCTTCACGGTCCCGGCGGATTTTGCGCCGGAAGAGGCGGTGCTGCATTTCGGCGGGATCAATACATACGCGAAGATATACCTGAACGGTATTCCGGTCGGTGAAGCGGACAATGCTCTGATCGAATGGGATTTTGATGTATCGGAGCAGCTGCGGCGCGGAGGGGAGAATATGCTGGAGGTATTCATCCGCTCGGCCGCGAATCGGGCCCGGGAAGAGGATTATCCCGTGAGCGTCAGCGGAAATGACGGCCATGAGGAATACGTCTGGCAGAGGAAGCCGGCGCATTCCTTCGGATGGGACATCATGCCCCGGTTTCCCTCCGCGGGCCTGTGGCGCGGCGTGGCGCTCGAAGAGCGTTCCCGCAAGCGGATCACGCAGGCGTATTATGCGACTGTCAGCCTGGGGGACGATGGTTCCGCCTTCCTTTCCTGTAAATGGCGTTTTACGACGGATGACGGGCAGCCGGACGGTTACGTGATGAAGCTGGCCGGCAGGTGCGTCACTTCCGCGGAGGATGGCGAGGGAGCGCGTTTTTCCGCGGAGAAGCAGGTCCTTTTCCCGGCAGATGAGTTTACTGTAAAGATCCCATCCGCAAGGCTCTGGTACCCGAAGGGTTACGGGAAGGCAGATCTCTACGAGGTGGAGCTGGAACTGTATAAGAATGATATCCTTCTCGACAGCAGGAAAGAGACCATAGGCCTGCGAAAGGCGGAGCTGGTGCACAGGATGCTGCCGGGCGACGCGGGCGAATTCAGGATCCGCGTAAACGGGAAGGATATCTTCGTAAAGGGCTCCAACTGGGTGCCGTTGGACGCCTTCCACAGCAGGGATGCCGAAAGGCTTGAAAAAGCGCATGAGCTGCTGCGGGATGTGGGCTGCAATATCGTGCGCTGCTGGGGCGGAAATGTGTATGAGGACCATGCCTTTTTCGATCTGTGCGACAGGGCGGGCATCATGGTGTGGCAGGATTTCGCCATGGGCTGCGC
>DBXA01000170.1:9596-10123 GCA_002309235.1 Christensenella sp. UBA1224
AACGAAGTGGATGAAGGAATGACGGCGAAGGGCTGGGCGGAAACGAACGTGTATAACGCCATCACGCGCGATGTACTGCCGGAGGTCATACGCAGGGAGGATCCCTTCCGCACTTTCCTTCCTTCATCGCCGTATATCGATGGAGGCATTCCGAGGTACGAGGTGCCGGAACAGCACAACTGGGGAGCCAGGGCCTGGTATAAGAGCGAGTTCTACAAGGACACAAAGGCGCATTTCATCAGCGAGTGCGGCTACCACGGGTGCCCCGCGCCGGCGTCTCTTGCCCGTTTCCTTTCGGCGGATAAGCTCTGGCCGATGGGAAACGATGAATGGCTGGCGCACAACACGGAGTACGCCCTTTCACCGCGCCATTATGACCGGAATAAGCTCATGTCGGATCAGGTGGAGCTCCTGTTCGGGCCGGGGGAGAGGACGCTTGAGGAATTCTCCTTCCTTTCTCAGGTGTCCCAGGCGGAGGCAAAGAAGTTCTTCATCGAGCGGGCGAGGATAAAGAAATGGCGCCGCAC
>DBXA01000170.1:10214-14687 GCA_002309235.1 Christensenella sp. UBA1224
GCAGGTCCATGCGCGATGTGTGCATGGCTATGGACGAGCTTTCCGATTGGAACCGGGATGTCTGGCTGCTGAACGACGGCATTTTTGAAGGTGAAGTCACCTGGAGGGTATACGACGGGGATACCGGCGGGACACTGCGCGAAGGAACGTCTCACTTAAAGCCCAATGAGAATATCAAAGCGGCCGAGCTGAGGGTGGATCCCGGTGAGAAGCGCTTATACCTGATGGAATACAGCTATGACGGCGAGATCTTTGGGAACCATTATCTGGCGGGCTTCCCGACGTTTGACGCTGCCAAGATGCACGAATGGGCAGAAAAGATCGATAAGCTGAAGTAAGAGGAGATGGCATACTATGAAGGGTACCTGGCTTTCTCAGGAGGCAAACGGCAAAGCGCTTGAAAACTTCTTCGACAGGTCTCGCGGCAGGGGACATACGATCGAATCAATCATCATCTGGAAGGACGGGCATGTCGTCGCCAAGGCAGCGCCTGCCCCCTATGATACCGAGGACAGGGCAGAGGTCTATTCGCTCAGCAAGGCGTTCTGCGCGACGGCGATCGGCATACTGATCGATGAAGGCAGGCTGACGCTGGATACGAAGATCGCGGATGTGTTCCCGAAGGCTGCGGAGGGCGGGGATGAGGAGCTGAGGCAGGCGACGGTGGAAGATCTGCTCACCATGCGCACAGGTCATACCGCCTGCGTGATGCCTGCTCTCAGCCGTGCTTTTGATCCGCCAAGGGCGTTTTTCACGCAGAAGACAGATTATCCGCACGGCTCGCATTTCGCCTATAATACGGGTTCGACCTATATGCTCTCGGCGGTGCTGCAGAAGATAACGGGCATGACGGTGATGGATTACCTGGAGCCCAGGCTCTTTCAGCCGCTGGGCATACAGGGGGCTTGGTGGAACCGCTGCGCCGGGGTATCCGAAGGGGGAGTGGGCCTGCACGTCAGCGCGGAGGATATCCTGAAATTCTGCATCATGTACCTGAACGAAGGTGTATACGAAGGCAAGCGGATCGTAAGCGCCGATTGGGTGCGAAACGCCCGCGCGGCGCACGCGGACAACAGCATGAACGGCACGCCGGATTGGTGCGCGGGCTATGGGTTCCAGCTGTGGCTGAACGCTTCCGGAGGGTACCGCTGCGACGGCGCTTTCGGACAGTTCGGCATCGTCCTGTCGGAAAAGAAGACTGTTGCGGCGGTCAGGGCAATGGTGGATGATATGCAGTCTGAGCTGGAGGATATCCTGCGCCTGGTCGACGAGATCAGCGAAGGGAGCACACCGGCGGATATCCCGGATTATGAGCCGCTTGCGTGTGAAGGGGATATATCGCCTTTTGAGGGGCTGTACCGCTGCGCGGCCAATCCCTTCGGGTGGACACAGATACGCCTTGGCAGGGCCGATACGGCACTTTGTGTGACCATCGGGGACGGCGCGAGGGAACAGAGGATACTCTGCGGAAACGGAAAATGGATCGATGGCACGCTGTGGGCTAAGCGATACTGCCCGAAGCTCGTCGGCCTGCAGGATAATCTGTATACGGAGGAGATCTCCTTCGCGTCGAGCTATACTATGCGTGACGGCATGATAGACATCGAATGCCGCTACCGGACAAATCCCCACACAGAGCATATCCTGCTGAGCCTGGAAGGCGGGAGCCTTCATGTAAAATGGTCCTTGAAGGAGTTGAGGGCGGAAGGAGCGGCCGCACTCAGCGCGGTCAGAATGTAAAATTTCCATTACGCTTGAAAAAAGAAGCCGTTAATGGTATCATATTATTCTACTAAAGAAGATCAGAGGCGCTGACTATGGATTGGACTGTAATGCTTCTCAGGATACTGCTGGCGATCGCCATCGGGACGATCATCGGCATCGAGAGGGAATACAAGAACCGGCCTGCCGGCATGCGTACGCATGTTCTGGTCTGCCTGGGGGCCTGCGTGATAGCACTGCTGGAGAGCAACATGCACCAGATGATCATGGCAGGCACCACAAGCGGGGTCACATATAATTACGGCCGACTTACGGCACAGGTCATAAGCGGCGTGGGTTTCCTGGGTGCCGGGACGATCTTCACCGCCCAGAAAAAGGTCACAGGCCTTACGACGGCCGCTTCCCTGTGGAACGTCGCGTGTCTGGGCCTCGCCGTGGGCTACGGGCTGTACTTTATCGCGGTCGCCGGGGCTTTGTTCGTGTTGCTGGCCCTTCTGATGCTGCAGAAGATCGTGCATGTGAACGCGGCCAAAAAAGTGGAGATCAAATTTGACAACAGAGTCGAAACGATCGAGTTCATCAATTCCTATTTCACGTCGCTCGGCGTTGAGATCATGGACCTGGACTTCCATGTGGAAAATGTGGATGGGGAAAACCAGTATACCAATACCTATACACTGCACCTGCCCCAGGGTGTGACCTATACGGAAGTGGTCAACAAGCTTTCGGAGCACGCGAATATACTGAGCATCCGCACCACGAACACCTGACGACGGATGGAAGGCATATCCCGTAAAGGATATCCGGATGGACATGCTGTACAATGGTTTTTCAGGGGATCACCTGAGGTATGCTTCTCGGGTGATCCTTTGCGTATAAAGGCGTTATCGAGCGGGAGGGATAGGCGTGAAGGTGTTTTTCGGCGGGGATATCTGCCCTACACAGGCGACAGAGCAATATATCGCATCCGGTGATATCCGGACGGCGTTCGGCGATGTGTGCGATCTTGTGAAGGATAACGATCTGTTTATCGTCAACCTGGAATGCGCGCTGACGGAGCAGGGTACGCCTATCCGCAAATGCGGGCCGAACCTGAGGGCAAGGCCTTCCTGCGCACAGGCACTCAAGGACCTGGGGGTTACGGATGTGGGCCTGAGCAACAACCATGTGTACGATTTCGGCCATGCCGGCTTTGCGGATACGCTTGAGGCACTGGAAAAAGCGGGACTGCGCTATACAGGCGTCGGGCGTAACGAACAGGACGCGCGCAAACCGCACTATATGACCGCCTGCGAAAAGACCATCGCCCTTGTGTGCGTATGCGAGCATGAATATTCTTATGCCCTGCCGGACAGGGAGGGCTGCTGGGGGTTCGATCCCTTCGAGACCATGGAGGATATCTCGATCGCCAAGGCGCACAGTGATTATGTGATCGTTATGTACCACGGCGGCAAGGAGCAGAGCGTGTTCCCTTCGCCCAGGCTGCGCCGCGCCTGCCAGGGTATGGTGCGGGCGGGAGCGGATCTGGTGCTCTGTCAGCACAGCCACTGTATAGGCGTGCCGGAGGAATACCGAGGAGGTCATATCGTCTATGGACAGGGTAATTTCAACTTTGTCGGTTATGTGGAGCATCCGCACTGGCACAATGGCCTGCTGCTGGAGCTGGACCCGGATGCCCCTTATGCCCGTGCTCTGACATACCACCCGGTAAAGATCATTGAACATGGGATAGAGCTCTGCCACGGCGCCGAAAAGCAGTCTATACTGGATGGATTCCACGCCCGTACCGCAGTTCTCAAGGATAATGCCGCCTGGATGAAGGAATGGGATGATTTCTGCCGGAGCGTACAGCCAGGGTACCGCAAGGCAGTCGCATCGGCCTTTACCGGCGGGGAAGCAGTGCCCGCGCAGATCTTTCCGCACTATCTGGATTGCGAAGCGCATACCGATGTATGGCGGCAACTGTATCCTACGTGGAATCGGGAGGATTCGATAGAGGTATGAATTGCTGGGAGCTTTTTCTTTTGTAAGGAATGAAGTGACTCCCGCTTTTTGATGGCTCCTGTGTGCCGCGCGGATGCTGCTTGTGCTTGCCTTGATCTGTATCCATATCATAACAGCAATGGATCTGTTGACAAGTGACCTTTCATTCACTATAATAGGTGAACGAAAGGTCACTTTACGTTTCATGGAGGTTCTTATGGCTAACGATACGAAGCAAAGGATCCTTGCTGCGGCACTGGAGATGTTCTCGCGAAACGGTTACGCAGGCACGAATATCCGTGAGCTGGCAGCGTCTTTAGGGCTTGTAAAATCCGGTGTATACAAGCATTTTGAGAGCAAGGAAGCCATCTGGAACGCGCTGCTGGATGAAATGATCGTCTACTACGATACGCGTTTCGGCTCGCCCGAGCATCTTCCTCCGGTTCCGGATTCGCCGGAGGGGCTTGTTGAACTGACCATGCGGCTGGTCCGTACCACCATTTATGATGAGAAGATCGTCATGACACGCAAGGTGCTGACCATAGAACAGTTCCGGGATGCGCGTGCGCGGGATCTGGCTACAAAGCATTTCCTGACCGGTCTCACAGACATGTTCACGCAGATCTTCTCGGCCATGATGGACAGGGGGTTGCTCCGCCGTGACGATCCCGCCATGCTGGCTTTTGCCTATACAGCGCCGATCTCGGCACTCATCCGCCTGTGCGACCGTGAACCGGAGAAGACGGAGGAAGCCGTTTCGCGGATCGA
>DBXA01000170.1:14745-15222 GCA_002309235.1 Christensenella sp. UBA1224
TGATCTGATGCAGCATTGCAGAACAGCCTTTGGAGAGCGGCTGCTGTACATGGGTTTACAGGGAAGCTATCTGCGCGGTGAGGCCCGTGAAGACAGTGATATCGACATTATGGTCATACTGGATCGGTTTTCCGTAAAAGATATGGATGTTTATCGGGAGATACTGAAAAAGACCGGCAGCTACGAGAGATCCTGCGGCTTTATATGCGGTCGGGAGGAAATGGCTCACTGGAATCCTCTGGAGGTCTGTCAGCTGTACCATACAACAAAAGACCTGTTCGGCGTATTGGCGGATCATCTTCCGCCTGCGACGCGGGAGGATGAGATCAACTATGTCAAACTGAGCCTGGGAAATCTGTACCACGAACTCTGCCACCGTTATATTCACGCAGACAGGGACAAGAACGTCGCCAGGTTTCGTAATACCTGCAAATACGTGTTCTATCTGATCCAAAATCTGCATTTTCTGGAAAGCGG
>DBXA01000048.1:0-3531 GCA_002309235.1 Christensenella sp. UBA1224
ATAAAATCCTTCCCGCGCAATCGATGATCCTGCATGGATCCCCCGTGTACGGCAAATACCGTACCGGTCCCGCCGCGGGAGAGGATATCCGCATATACCGCGCCGCAGGGCAGACACGCCGCCGCAATCACTGCAGATGCAGTATATCCACATGGCTGTTCTCAGTGTGTCCAGTCCCGGAAAGAGAAGATGTGCCGGCGTTATGCAGTCTGCGCAGTGCTTCGATATGAACCTGTCCGATAAAACCGCTGATCACGCCAATGCATATCTTTTCATATCATGGCTCCTGTCACGGATTTTATGAAAGCCGGCAGATGCGCATGTTTCTCCAGCGGCAAGCGGCCTCCCTGCCCCATCTTGCTTCTCCCATCCGGTCGTTGTCATGCACCTCTATGGCAATATGCCCCAGGCGGCATTTCTCAAGAGCCTTTTCACGGTCGAACCGGTCTGACATCATAGTCGATGCATCCATCGCGGCAACAGGTATCCCGTTCACGGAAATGCTGATCTTCGGGAGCTCTCCCCGGCATTCCACACGATACGAGTTCCAGTCGTTCCATTTCCAGATCCTGAGGAAATCCTCACCCGGAACGGAATACGTGAGCAGCGCAGGCTTCTCCGGGCCGATGGGCTCCAGCGTATCTTCCGGTGATTCGATCTTAAGTCTGCACGGAGAACCGGAAACGTCATACTCGGCATCCACGTTCCAGCGGATGGCATGGAATCCGCCCAGGCCGGTCCCGTAAAAGCCCGCGAGCGACCCTGACCGCCTGTGGTCTACCAATACCTGGTAGCCCGTCAGAGCATCATCCGTCGCCCTCAGGTAGATCCCCGTATCGCAGGGCCAATCGGGCTTCGCGTCAAATTCCAGTATAAAGTCCTCATATATACCTTCCGTGAGCAGATAAGCGCCGTAACCGCAGCCCGGAGGACTCTGCCTGCCTTCCAGAACGCCTTCCGTGATCGTCCATAATCCCGTGTGTTTTGCTGCCTCCAGGTTGCGTGGATGATTCGGCCCCAGCCACGGTAAAAGGCGCGGAAGGGCGTGACATCCCGCGAGGCTGTTCTGCGCAAAAAGCGGTGTAAATCCGTTTTCTGTCATATAAGATCACCTCGTGCCGGAAAGACGCCTTATCAATAGTTTTCCAACAGTTCCACGATGCACTTGAGTTCACCCGTGCAGTCCAGATACGTGTACTCGCCGCTGCCGCTCCCGTATTTCCCCCTCTGCAGAACTTTTGCGCCTGCAAAATCTTCCATCGCCCGGATCTTCTCATCCGTGTTCTTCACGTTGAACGCGATATGATGGATGCCTTCGCCGTGTTCGTCGAGGAAATCCTGCCAGGTGCTCTTTACCCCGTTGGGCTGTATGAGTTCTATCTGGATGTGCTCACCGACCGTAAAGAAGGCCATTTGGCAGTTTGCTTCCGGCGCGGGCTTACCTTCCACCGTTGTGCCCGTTATCTCGTAACGGCCTCCGTCGCCGGTGGGCGGTACCGGACAGCCGAGAAAATCGGCAAACTTCTTCTTTGTCTTTTCGATATCCCTTACGATAAAACCTACCTGTGTGAGAATTCCCGTTCCCAGTATTCCGGCCATGATCCTATCCTTCTTTCTGTTCTATGATATTTCGTCCGGGATTCATAAACACGTGTTTACAAAGCCATATGAAAAACTGCCGTTTCCGGATGGCGGTTCAGCCTTCCAGGCGGCGGCAGGACCCACGCTCCGTCAGGACACTTGGCATGAAGACGTTCTGCGGCACTTCTTCCTTTTTTTCCAGCGTATCGACGACACGATCGATGAGGGAACTGAACATCTTCCTGAAATCCGTAGCCAGCGTCGTGAGCGCCGGCTGTGAATATAGTCCGTTCTCATGCCCGTCGTTCCCGATAACGGAAATGCGGCCCGGTATATCCAGACCAAGCTTCCTGCAGGCTCTGTATACGCCGAAGGCGACCGAATCGTTATTGGCGCATATGGCCGTAGGCAGGTCATCCATACAGGAGGAGAGCATCTGCATGGCAGCTTTCTCCCCATCCTCCGATACGATGCCTCCGGAGGCCATCCACTTATTATGGATCGGAAGGTTGTGCCTGATGAGCCCGCGAAGATAGCTTTCATGCCGGTGCAGGCAGCTGATGCGGCAGAAATTTCCGTCTATGACGGCTATCCGCCTGTGACCGAGCGAATACAGGTAGTCGATGGCTTTTTCCCCGGCATCCGGGTCAAAATTGACCGTCAGGCGATTAGGCGTATCCTCATACTCATGATAATAATCGAAAAGGCCCATCACCATACCGCGCTGTGTCAGTTCGTCGATCAGCGGTTCGTTGTTGTCTACGCCAACAAACAGCCCCGCATCGATCCGTCCTTCCATAAAAATCTTGCGGACATGGTTTGCGTTCGCCTTATCCGTCAGGTTCGGTATGATACTCGACAGCACGAGATAACCGCGCCGCGTCGCCGCATCGATCATATGCATGAAGTAATTGCTGCTGAGCGAATCGATCGCAAGCCCCGGACGACCTACCCGGAACAGACCGATCGTTTTTGTACTGCCGCCAGAGAGCAGGCGGCCGGATATCATCGGGTAATACTGGTTTTCCCGGATGACCTTCATAACCTTTTCACGCGTCTCCTCCGGTACATTGTCATAGCCGTTTATCACGCGGCTCACCGTAGAACGCGAAACGCCCGCAAGTCTCGCGATATCGTTGCTGTTCAGTTTCTCAAAAGGTATTCCCCTTCTATTCATAAGACGGCTGCGCCGCGCAAACTTTTTTCGCATTATAATACAGGTCATAACAATTGTAAAATCTTTCCGCGCCTTCCCGCATTCCCGGCCCGTTGCAATGAACTCGTGTTTATTCAACAAAAGAAACAAAAGACAGGGCTGCACAACACGGATCCGCGGTTCTTTATATGATTTGCACTATTTTGATCTCATCCTTCTAACAAAAACATAGAAATTTCACTTTTACGCTTGTGAACGCGTGTTAATCGTGCTACCGTACGATTACAAAGCAGCATCTCTTTCCATAGGAGGATATCTATGCCGAAGATCGATAAAAGCAGCCCCTGGTACCGGGAAGATGACGAATCCATACTGGAGATATTCGACACTGAAACAGGCACGAGCGAAGTGATCGCCGAATTTCCTTACCTGATAGAGGCCCCAAACTGGTCCCCCTGCGGGAAATACCTGTATTTCAACAGCAACGGCCGCATCGTCCGCTTTGACCTCGCAACAAAGGAATCAAGTGAGATCGACACCGGGTTTGTCAACGCCTGCAATAATGACCATGTCCTTTCCCCCGACGGGAAGAGCATCGCCGTCAGCCACGGCACAATGGAAGACCATAGGTCACGCGTATATACCGTCCCAATCACCGGCGGCGTACCGCGCCTGATCACGCCCCTTGCTCCCAGCTACCTGCATGGCTGGTCTCCCGACGGGAAAACGCTCGCCTACTGCGCGGAGCGGAACGGCGAATTCGATATCTACACCATACCCGTCGAAGGAGGCGT
>DBXA01000048.1:3665-8279 GCA_002309235.1 Christensenella sp. UBA1224
TGGAACACCTGGTTCCCGCACATCTCCCCGGACAGGAAGCGCGTCGTGATGATCTCCTACCATGTGGGAGACCTTAAGCCCAACGAGCACCTGCCCCACAAGAACGTCGCGCTGCGCCTGATGGACGCCCAGGGCGGCCCCTGCCGGATCCTGGCGGAGTTCTTCGGCGGCCAGGGCACGATCAACGTAAACTCCTGGGCGCCCGACAGCCGCCGCTTCGCCTTCGTGCGCTACCGCATCCGCGGCGAAGAAAACTGATGCCGACGGCATAACGCCGACAGCATAGATCAATCAAAAGGAAAGAAACGGAGGAACAACCATAAAGAAGCACCTGTCTATCGCTCTCAGTGCTGCTCATCGCTTCTCTGCTCTTCAGCATCGCTTCCCTTGCTGAAGGCGAAGACGGCCCGATGACTCCCTACGCAGAGCCGGTCACCATCTCGTGGGCCGTCCAGGCCTCTGCCGTTCAGCAGTTTATCGACGGTGAGACCTATGAAAACAATGTCTGGTCCCGCCTGATCAAGGATAAGCTGAACATCGACCTCGAGGTCGCTTTCTCAGCCGATACCTCGACCGACGCCTACAACCAGCAGATGAGCCTTTTGCTGGCGACCGGCGAATTCCTGGACAAGCACGGCAACGGCGTGCACCACATCGGCTTTGAAGTCGGCGCCGACCGCGATGAAGTCATTGCAGAACTGGCCGCCGAAGGATATAATACAAACAGGACGCTCGGCATCTACCCCGGTTCCAGCTGGACCATCGTAGACAGCGAAGAACAGCTGGGCGTCAACCTGAACATCAAACCGCGCCGTTAATACTAAAGGAGAGGATTTCATGCGCTTCGGCGGTCAGATCTTCAAAAAATGGGATTCCCCGGAACAGTGGGCGCTCGCGGCACGCGAGGCCGGATACAGCGCCGTCTATTTCCCGGTAGATCATCGCGCGGATACAGCCGTTATCGACGGATATGTACGCGCTGCAAAGGATGCGGATCTCGTGATCTGCGAGATCGGAGTATGGAACAACCTGCTCGACAGGGATGAAGCGAAAAGAGCCGCGAATTTCGAACGCAGCGTCCGCCAGCTGGAGCTTGCGGATTACGTCAGGGCGAACTGCTGCGTGAACATCGCGGGCTCGTATTCCGACCAGTGGGACGGACCTCACCCGGAAAACCTGACAAAACGCGCCTTTGATGAGATCGTTTCCATTACGCAGCACATCATCGATACCGCCAAACCCCAAAGGACGTACTACACGCTGGAACCCATGCCGTGGATGTACCCGGATACGGCGGACAGCTACCTGGAGCTCATCAGGGCTGTCGACAGGCCGGCTTTCGCGGCACATGTCGATATCGTGAACATCCTTTCGAGCCCGCAGCTTTGTTACCGCTCGGGAGAGGTCATCAACGAATGGTTCGATAAGCTCGGCCCGATGATACGCAGCTGCCATGCAAAGGATATCCGCCTGGGCGGCAAGCTGACCGTTCATCTGGATGAATGCCGACCCGGCACCGGGCTTGTGGACTATGGCACATATATCCGCCGCACCGATATGCTGGAGAACAAAAATGTCTGCCTGATGCTGGAGCATATGACGGAGGAAGAGGATTATATCGAGGCGACGCGGTATATCAAGGGTGTTGCGGACGGGATCGGCGTAAAGCTGTGACCCCGGCACCACCTGAAACGAGTAATACGAGGTGAAAACGTATGCCTGAAATCGGAAATTCCAACAGGATCAGCAGGGATTATATCGATTCCCTGCTCATAGAGACACGCTACATGGATTCTGCCCTTCCCGATCCATCCTTTACGCTCTACGGCCGTACGTTCCCTTCGCCGATCATGACGGCTGCCCTCTCCCATCTGGATCATTTCATGTATCCAGGTGCCGCCGAGGCGTATGCCAAAGGCGCCAGGGACGCGGGAGCGGTCCTCTGGTACGGCATGGCGGAGGAGGAAGAGGTAGAACGATTGTTCTCCATCTGCCCGGATATGATCGAGATCATCAAGCCTTATCGGGACAGGAGCCTTATCCGGCGTAAGATCGAGCATGCCGAAAAGCTGGGCCTCCTCGCCGTAGGCGTGGATATCGACCATGCCTTCAGTTCTGACGGTTCCCTTGATAACGTAAATGGCTGGGAGATGTTCCCCCTTACCACCGGGGAGCTCTGTGAGATCTGCGCTTCCACATCCCTTCCGGTCATCGTAAAAGGCGTGCTCAGCATCTCTGACGCCGAGAAATGCCTTTCCGCCGGCGCGAAGGGGCTTGTCCTCTCTCATCACAACAACAGGATCGCGTATGCCGTACCGCCTATGGCGCTGCTTCCCGAGATCGCGGCTGCTGCAAGCGGCAAGGCTCCCGTGTTTGTCGATTGTGAGATACAGACCGGTATGGATGCCTTCAAGGCGCTGGCACTTGGCGCCGCCGGCGTCTGTATCGGAAGGCCGCTTATGACCGCCATCAAACAGGACAGCGGGAACGGCGTCGCCGCCTACCTCGCCAAAGCAAATAATGAGCTGAAAAAAGCCATGGCCTTCACGGGCTGCACGACCCTCGGCAATATGGATGCCTCCGTGATACGCAGGCTCTGATCCAAAGCACAGAAACATGCTCCCCCGCCATTTGCCGGCAGGGGAGCATTTCCATGCGGGAACGGCCTCAGAGCCTTCTGAAAGCCCATTCCTCCCGGGGAACGATATCCCTCTCCTCAAAGAGTTCGCTGACTGAGGAGAGATACTCCTCCGGGGACGCGGCTTTCCTGATTCGCTTGGCGTATTTCCCGGCATCCGGGAATATGCCTATCATATAGCTCCAGAATTCCTTCATATGGAATACTACGGCTTTTTTATCATTCCATTCCCGCATATAGCCTTCAAATACCTCCTGCGCAAAAGAACGGTAAACGGCCTTCTCCGGTCTGGGCAAGCCCTTCAGCACACAGGAAAGCCCCGGATCTGTGATAAAGCCCCTGCCGATCATGACGGCGTGCGTTTCGGGAAACCGCTCCGCGACCTCTAAAGCATCCTTTTCGCAGAACACATCCCCGTTCCAGGAAACAGGGAACGGGCTGCCCTCCAGTACAAGGGAAAACGCTTCTTCATCCGGCGTACCCTTATACTGCATCACCCTCGTCCGGGGATGAACGATGAGCTCCTGAAACGGGAACTTTCTGAACACGGCCAGAAGGCGCGGAAGCTCTGCCCTGCTCTCCAGCCCGATGCGCGTCTTAGCGGATATCGCCAGCGGGCAGTTTTTGAATATCTCTTTCAAGAAAGCCTCCAGGGCTTCCGGATCGGACAACTGTCCCGCACCCTTCCCCTTGGAGACCACCGTGCCGGAGGGACAGCCCAGGTTCAGGTTGATCTCGTCATAGCCGAGCGACCGGAGCTTTTCCGCGCACCAGAGAAAATCCGCCGGGGATCTCGTGAGCACCTGCGGAATGAGCCGTATACCCGGGTTATTCTCCGGCAGGATGTCCACAAGCTCCCGCGTCGTCAGCTTATGAGAGGAATTCGGGGCGATGAACGGTGAATAATACGCGTCGATCCCCTGAAAATGCGCCGCATGGGCCTTCCGGTATATATGGTTGGTGATGCCCTCCATAGGCGCGAAGCTGATGAGCTTATCCATGGCTGAATCCCCCGTTAACAGGAACTGCTACTGAATTTTAATACACGCTTCCGAACAAGTCAACGCTCGGCATGTAAGATGCTATATGCAAAAAAACAAAACCGGATGTGAAAAAAACAAAATGGCACTTGCCGATTATGTACAGGCTCATAGAGCCGCTCTGAAATCGTATTCCGCCGATACGGCCGCTCACCGCAGCCCGTATCTTGTCTGTCTTGAAGATACAGTAGAAGGCCTCAACGCCCTGCCGAAGGTCGATCTGGGCCTATGCAATATATCATTGGAGCGCATTCGCGGCACCTGCACCAGCGCCCGCTCCACCGCCTTTGCCTCCAACTTCATGCCGCTGCTGGCGCCGGAAAGCGAATTTGCCCGCAAATGGTCGATACTGTACGACAGCATCGTCGAGCAGGGCGTCCGCCAGCCCATCTCCTGCCTGGAATACATGGGCAATTACTATGTGCTGGAGGGCAATAAGCGCGTATCCGTCATGCGCTTTCTCGGCGTGCTGGTGACGGAGGCTATGGTGACGCGCGTCCTTATCCCCCTTACGGATGAACCCGAGAATCGCCTGTATCACGAATACCTGTCCTTTTACGATGATACAGGGCTGGATCTCATCTATTTTTCCGAAGAAGGGTCCTTTGACAAGCTCATCAGCCTCTCCGGCCATACAAAGGGCGCAAAATGGCCCGATGAAGACACGATCGACTTAAGGGCCTTATTCGTGCGCTTTGCCGATGCGTATAAGCGCATCTACGGCAGCCGNNAACGCATGCGCATGCCTGCCGCAGACGCTTTCCTGCTGTACCTTGAGATAAACGGCTATGATCCCGCCTGCATGCCCTCTGAGATCGCCGAAAAGCTCAAGGCGATGGAACGGGAGCTGCTCCATGCCGACAGCGGCGACAATGTATCCCTGATCATGGAGCCCAAAGAACAGAAATCCGGGCTCCTCAATACCCTTTTCGGCCC
>DBXA01000088.1:0-609 GCA_002309235.1 Christensenella sp. UBA1224
TAGGAAGGGTCCGGGCGATCCTGCGCGGAGCCCTTGACAATTATATCGGCAAGCGATATAATATGAGCACGATATATCGAATAACGATATAAAGAGAAATGATATATCGAGACCCGATGGAGGTGAAACGCATGCCTGATTCCTACGCGTTGACGGAATCGACGTATTACATCCTGCTGTCGCTGCTTTCGCCCCAGCATGGCTATGGCATTATGCTCAAGACGGAGGAAATGAGCCATGGCCGGGTACGGCTGGCGGCAGGCACACTGTACGGCGCGCTGAACACGCTGTGCGAGAAGGGCTGGATCATCCAGCTCCCGATAGAAGACGGCAGCCGTCGTAAGGAATATAAGCTGACAGAAAAGGGAAAGGCCATCCTGAAGCAGGAGGCAGCCCGGCTCAGGGAACTGGCGGACAACGGCGAGAGGATCCTGAAAGGAGAATAAACATGGAAAACACCAGGACGATCCGGAAATGGTTTTGGGTCTGGGAATTTGAGAAGGAAGAAAACTGGCTCAATGAGATGGCAGCAAACGGCTGGGTGCTGGAAAACGTGGACTTTTGCACATATCACTTTACCCGCTGTGAGCCGGGGGAATACACCGTGCG
>DBXA01000088.1:667-5467 GCA_002309235.1 Christensenella sp. UBA1224
GGCCGGATGTTTATGTGGGTGTTCTTCCGCAAAAAGGCCGCGGACGGGCAATTCGACCTGTTCTCCGATATCGATTCCAGGATCGATCATCTGAACAAGATCGGGAAGATGCTGGCTGTTGTCGGCGGGATGAACCTGCTGGTCGGCATCCTGAATGCTTCCGGTCCATCCCGTATCGGATGGATCAATCTGATCATTGCAACGTTCCTGATGTATGCGCTTGGCAGGATCCACGGAAAGAAGGAGGTTCTGGAAAAAGAACGCCTGCTGCACGAATAGAAATACGTGAAGCAGGCAGTAGAACGCGGGCAGCAGGGAAGAGGGAAGCTGCGTATTGCGGTCTGTCCCTTATCCGGCAGTGCCGGTGTATTGACGGAACGGGATCCGGTCCTGCATGACGCTTATTCCGGGCGCCGCAGCTCCGGATCCCTTTCTATGGTGTCCATCCAGACGGTGACAAAGCAATCATCCCTGTCCCAATCGGACCCTGCGGAGGCGTAATCCGTCATGCGGACGCGGGTGCCGTTATCAAATGTGACATCGATGGAGGAGCGGCAGTCGAAATCTTCCGGCGCAGGCTCTTCACATGTGACGGACGCGCCTGCGACAGTGTTGATATCCGCATTCCGGCTGTCCAGGGCGTATACGATGGCGCCCTTTTCGACGGCTGTCCTGCCGTTCAGGAGTACGGTATGGGCTTTCAGATCCGTTTCGAGCAGTATGAGCGTGCTTTTCCCGAATACACGGTTCAGTGTGACGGTTTTCCCATCCGGCGCGGGGAGAGCTTCCCCTCCTATGGTGCCGCGGAAGTTTTCCCCCGCGGGGACGCGCAGCATAAGGGACATGCGGCATTCCCTTTCGGCGCAGACGCGTATGGCGATACGGCCGTCGTAGGGATAGCGGGTATCCATGGCGATGGTGACGGGGGTCCCGTCCGGCGCGGCGGCATGGAAGACGCCGGGGATATACTGGAGTATGGCGAGCCCGTCTCTGCGGCGCATGACGGCGCAGAGGGGCAGGAGCGCGGTGCCGGCGGAGCCTATGCAGGCGCAGCAGCCGTATGCCGTGCCGCCTGCCATGTTCTTGTAGCCGCCGCACTTGCGGTTGCGGCGGGATTTATAGAGCGGGGAATAGCTGTCGAAGGTGAAGCCGCCTATGGAGATGCGGAAATCGCGGCTTTTCAGGTAGCTGCCGTCGCCTGAGGGGCTGCCGTCCAAGCCTATGCGGGCCAGGCTTCGGAAATTGATGCTGCCCAGTATGCTGTTGTACCAGGTGCGCTCGATGGCCTCGGCGTAGCGGCTGTCTCCCGTCAGGCAGAGGGCCTGCAGGAGGAGCTTCGAAAGGGTCACGCTCACACAGGTCTCCTGCGCCACCTCCACGGGGATCTCCGTCTGCCGGAGGGTGGAATTGTCAAACAGCTCATGGGTGCAGCCGCAGGAGCCGATGATGGTATAATCGGTTTCGAGCACCGCATCCGTAAAGTTCAGGAAGGCTGTCTTCAGCCTTTCCTCGCCTGTCACGCGGTAGTACTCGGCGATGCCCTCGAAGAAGGACATGGTCTCGTAAGCCTTCACCACCGGGTAGCGGAAGGGCGGCACTTTGTTCTCTGCGGCAAGCTCCAGCACATTCCCCAGGTTGCTCCCGCCGGTGGATACGATATAGGCGGCAAAATCCAGATAGCGCTTTTCCCCCGTGATATTATAGAGGCGGACGACAGGCTCCAGTATGGAGCAGGAGTTCATGCAGCCCCACCAGCCGGATGTGGCGAGTATGCTCTTTTTCCCTTTCTCCGGCCCGATATGATCTATAATGATATCCAGTTCCCGGCAGGCGGCCTTCAGGACCTTCGCGCGGAAGGCCTCATCCCGGCAGATATCGGCGTAATACTCCAGGCCAAGCAGCACGTACTTGCGGCACCACATATCCCATCCGTCAAACTGGGCATCGCCTTCCGAGGAGGAGATGCAGCCATGGGCGTCGGCGGCTTCGAGAAGGCTGCTTACGGCCTGCGTCAGCATCTCATAGAGCGCTTCATTGCCCGTTATACGGTATGTGAAGCAGGCGCCTCGCATCATCTTGCCCCAGTATTCGCCGCGCCAGCCGCGGTCAGCCCCATCCGGGCGGGTGCGGAACTGCTGTACAAACAAGTCCCAGAGCGTACGGTTAAGCAGCTGATGGCTCTGTACAAAGCGAACAGCGCGCAGTACCTCGCTTTTCAGGTCCACAGCAAAGGGGATCAGGAAGAGCTCATCCGTCTTCAGGCGGGGCGCGTAAGCCCCGCAGGGGTCGTATATGCCTTTACCGGGTGTCATGGGGCAGCCTCCTTTTACGCGGGTGTCATTTCCTCATGGCCTGTTCGATCTCTTCGATGCTGCGGGGGATGGAGCGGGTGAGGCATTCGCAGCCGGTCTCCGTTACCAGGCAGTTATCCTCCAGACGGAAGCCGATGCCCCATTCCTCCACATAGATGCCCACGTCCACGCAGAAAACCATGCCGGGGGCGATCACATCCGGCGTTTCCACCACATCGTGCACATCCCAGCCCACGTGATGGGCGCCGTTGTGCCACATGTATTTGCGGTTGTTCTCCTTTTTGTCCAAGAGGCCGATATCCACCAGCTTCTGCCCGCAGTAGTCGTGTATCGTCTCATCCACGGCGGACATCTTCATGCCGGGCTTTATGATGGAGAACATGTATTCGCTGGTCTCGTAGGCGCAGCTGTACAAAAGCTTCTGTTTTTCGGTGAAACGGCCATTGCAGGGCCAGCCGCGGGATACATCGTTCATCACGCCGTCAAAGCGCGCGGATACATCGTTGAGTATCATATCGCCGTCCTGCGCCTGTCCGGTGTAATCGTAATAATGGATGCAGAAATTATTCTTCCCGGCGGCGATGATGGAGGGGAAGCCCGGCTCCAGACACCCGCGGGATGTGAGCGCCCGGTCGTATTCGGCCTTGTACTCGTATTCGTACATGCCGGGGCGGGAGGCTTTCATCATGGCGAGGATGCCCGCGCGGGTGATCTCGCAGCTCCTGCGCATGGCCTCTATCTCGCAGGGCTTTTTGATCAGGCGGACGCGGCGTATGGCGGGCAGTATATCGCAGATATCGGCAGCCGGCCAGAGATCCCTGATGTGTTTGGCTTCCCTCTGGGCGGGGGTATCCGGCTCCTCGCTGTTCAGGCGGAAGAGATCCAGGCAGACGTGCTTTACCCTGCCGGAGGACAGCTCCCTTTCAAGAAAGGCGGGGTAGGATGCCAGGTACTCTATGTTTTCGATGCCGCTGATGCTCCGGGCCTCATCGGGCTTCACGCGGGCACCGGTCCACCTCTCGGCATGGGCATCGGGCGGGAGCAGGAAAAGGTATTCCTTTGTCGTTCCGGCGCTCTTGCGGGCGGCGAAGACAAAGCCCGCGGAATGGCTTTCCAGCCCCGTGAAGTAGACGAAGGAGCGGTCTGCGTAGTAGGTATAGTATTCATCTGCGCTGTGGCGCGGGGCCTTGCCCGCAAAGAGAAGTATGAGGGAATCATCCGGGGCGAGGGCATAGAGCTCCTGCCGGTTCCCGATAAAGAATGTACGTTCCATAGATCTGTATTACCCCTTTCGGATGCGATACCCTAATTATAACACCAAGGTGCTTTTCTGTTAAGCCGCGGGATACTTGCAGGTATAACATTCGGTTGTTATCATGAATATATCCAAAAGGAAAGAGCGGGGATCGATATGGATCACGAAAATGCCGTAAAGGCCACACAGGCGATAGAGGGCATCGTCTCCTTCGCCGTCAGGACCGCACTCATAGAGGAAGAAGACCGCTGTTACGCCCGGAACAGGCTGCTGGATGCCATGCGCATGGACGCGCCGGAGGGGGAGGGCATCTCCCTTCCGGAGGAATACGCAGCCTGCCCGACTCTTACCCCCATGCTGGAAACGCTGGAGGAGCTGGCGGTTTCGGAAGGTATCATAGAGGATTCCGCCGACGATAAGGACCGTTTCGGTGCAAGGCTCGCCGGCTGCGTCACGCCTGCCCCCGCGGAGGTGCGCGCGGCGTTTGCAGGGAAGCTCGCGGAGGAAGGCCCCCTTGCCGCGACAGAGTATTTTTACGATATGTCACGCGCCTGCGATTACATCCGCGTTGACCGCATCGCCCGCAATGTCCGCTTTATGCAGGACTCTCCCGCGGGCGAATTGGAGATCACNNGAAAAGGACCCAAAGGACATCGCGCGGGAACTGACTGCCCCCAAGGTGGGCTATCCCCTGTGCATGCTGTGTGTGGAAAACCCGGGCTACGCCGGCAGGGTGAAATTCCCCGCCAGGTTCAACCACCGCATGGTACCGCTGACGCTGGATGGCTGCCGCTGGTATCTGCAGTATTCCCCCTATGCCTATTATGGTGAGCACTGCATCGTGCTCAACGAAAAGCATACCCCTATGGCGATCACGCCCCATACCTTTATCCGCCTGTTTGATTTTGTGGATATGTTCCCGCATTACTTCCTGGGCTCCAATGCGGATCTGCCGGTGGTAGGCGGCTCCATACTGAACCACGATCATTTCCAGGGCGGCAGGCATTCCTTCCCCATGGACAGGGCGGGCTGCGAGATCGCGCTGAAGGCTCCTGCGGAAGAGGTATCCGCCTGCATCGTCAATTGGCCCATGAGCTGCGTTCGCATGAGCGGCAGGGACCGCAGGGTGCTGGAAAAGCTGGCGGGCGATATGCTGGCGGCATGGCGGGCCTGGAGCGACGAGGCTTTGGGGATATTCGCCAGGACCGATGCCCCTCACAACACCATCACGCC
>DBXA01000088.1:5512-7258 GCA_002309235.1 Christensenella sp. UBA1224
GAGGCTACGAAGGAGGGCATCTTCCATCCGCACAGCGACCTGCACCATATCAAGAAAGAGAATATCGGCCTCATCGAGGTCATGGGCCTGTTCATACTGCCCGGCCGCCTGAAGACGGAGCTGGACGAGCTTTCCCGCTACCTGACGGGGGAGATCCCCATCGGCTGCGAGCCGGAGGAGGGCAGCCCCCTCGCCAAGCATTACGCATGGGTGCGGGAGATCGCCGCGAGAACGGGAACGGATCTTACCCGCAGGCAGGCAGAGAAGGAGATCCATAACGAACTGGGCGTCAAATGCGCCAGGGTCCTCGCGGATGCGGGCGTCTACAAGCAGACGGCGGAAGGGCGCGAGGGATTTGTGAGATTCCTGAGATCCATAGGGTACGAAAAGGCATAAGGAAATGCCCTTGCGTACCTGACGAAGCCGGACACCGCGTATCAAGGCATACGATATATAAAGGCACTCGTGAAAACGGGTGCCTTTTTGTGCATGCTTTTTTTGAGGAGGCGCGCGGAATAAAGCGGGCGCGATCAGAGAAAAATCTCTATATCACGCACGTCTTTCCTGTCGACGAGCTCCTGGAGCAGACGGAGCCCGTCATCCAGGAGCTTGCGGTTCGCCGGGTCCTCTAGCCATTGCTCTTTCGGCAGATCCGGGTAGGAAGGATACATATGGATACCGATCTTCCGGGGCAGGAGCGTTTCCGCCAGGAGAAAGCTGCGCTTCATATGTGTTACGGAGGTAACGATGGTGACAAGGTCGGGGAGCCTTTCAAACTTCCGCACCATCTGCAGAACGCCGTAGACCATGTTTTCCCTGGTCGTCCGGGCTTCGTTTTCCATGATGATCGCATCGAAGGGGACTTTGCGGGAGAGGAGGACGCGTGTCATGAGCTCCGCCTCGGTAAGCAGCTTACCCTGATAGTCCCAGATCACCCCGCCTGTCGGGATGATCCTTTTGACGCGGCCGGCATGGTACAGATCCGCCGCGGCCCCGGCCCTTTCGATCGCACGGACGGGCCTTCCGCCAAGGAGCAGCGCGGTATCCGACGTACAGCCGTCATCCTGTATGCCGCTGCAGCTTATCTCCCATTTCCGCGCGTATGGCAGGGACAGGAGCGTATCGAGTGAAATTTCGGAGAGCATCATAACGCGATCCGCCTTCCTTTCCGCCTGCCGCGGATGTCCCGGGCAGGTTCAGCGGCGGAGAGAGCTATTCGTGCTGCAAGCCTTCCGCCGCTATGCCACATTATAACACAGGAAAGTGCCCCGCCGGCACTGCTTCCTGTCCCTTTCTGTCTTTCCTATGGCAAAATCGTGATATTTTGACCATGCTGTTTACAGACGGTGGTTTTTGTGTATAATGGATACAGAGTCAGGCGGGGAGAAAACCCTGCCATAAGGAGGAGCTTATCATGGCAAAGTTTGTTTGCAAGGTTTGCGGTTATGTACACGAAGGAGACACCCCCCCGGAGCAGTGCCCGGTCTGCAAGGCGCCCGCTTCCAAATTCGAAAAGCAGTCTGAGGAGATGACCTGGGCTGCGGAGCATGTGGTAGGCATCGCCAGCGATGTCCCGGAGGATATCAAGGCAGACCTGCGCGCCAATTTCAACGGCGAGTGCAGCGAGGTCGGCATGTATCTGGCCATGTCGCGCGTCGCCTTCCGCGAGGGATACCCGGAGATCGGCCTGTACTGGGAAAAGGCAGCCTTTGAAGAGGCGGAGCACGCCGCCAAGTTCGCGGAGCT
>DBXA01000186.1:0-2015 GCA_002309235.1 Christensenella sp. UBA1224
TCCGTCTCGGTAATGGCGCCGACGCCTCCGTGTATGCAGCGCACGCGGACTTCATCGTTGGAAAGCTTCTCCATGGACTGCCTTACCGCTTCGACAGAGCCCTGGACATCAGCCTTGATGATTAGGTTGAGCTCCTTCACCTCACCGGTAGAGATCTGGTCGAAGAGATCATCCAGCGTCGTCTTTGTCTGTGTCTTGATGAGCGCCGCGCGCTGCTTATCCTTACGCTCTTCGGCAACGAGCCTGGACAGCCTGTCATCATCCACGGCGGAAAGTGTATCTCCGGCTTCCGGTACATCGTTAAAGCCGATAACCTCAACAGGTGTGCTCGGGCCTGCTTCTTTTACCCGCTCTCCCGTGCTGCTCACCATTGCGCGCACACGGCCGTAAGCCGTACCTGCTACGATCATATCACCTACATGCAGCGTTCCGTTCTTGACGAGGACCGTCGCAACGGGACCGCGCCCCTTATCGAGCTTCGCTTCGATAATATAGCCGCGGGCTTTCCTGTCCGGGTTAGCAGAAAGGTTCTGCATCTCAGCTACGAGCAGGATATTTTCCATGAGTTCCTCTATGCCCATGCCAGTAACGGAAGAGCAGGCCACCATAATGGTATCTCCGCCCCAATCCTCTGCAACGAGCCCGTATTCGGTGAGCTGCTGCTTGACGCGTTCCTGGTTAGCAGTCGGCTTATCTGATTTCGTGATAGCCACCACAATGGGAACATCCGCAGCCTTGGCATGGTTGATCGCCTCCACCGTCTGGGGCATGACGCCGTCATCTGCCGCTATGATCAGTACAGCGATATCCGTAACCTGGGCGCCGCGGGCACGCATAGCGGTAAAGGCAGCGTGTCCAGGCGTATCGAGGAAGGTGATATCCTGGCCGTTGACGGTAGCTGTGTAAGCGCCTATATGCTGCGTGATGCCGCCGGCTTCTCCGGCAGTGACATGCGTATTGCGGATATAGTCGAGCAGCGATGTCTTGCCGTGGTCGACATGTCCCATGATCGTGACGACCGGAGGACGAGGCTGCAGCTGATCGTCGGTATCTTCAACATCCTCTGCGGAAAGAGCATCCTCTGCGGTCTCCGCAAGCTTGAGCTCAAGCTCTACACCGAATTCTGAGGATACAAGCTGTGCCGTATCAAAATCCAGCTCATCGTTTATCGTAGCCATGATCCCCAAGAGCATAAGCTTCTTGATGATCTCACCGGCAGGCTTTCCGATACGCTCCGTCAGATCCTTGACCGTGATCGTTTCAGCTGTCATATAAGCCTTATCAATGTGGATTGGTTCGGGTTTGACAGCCGGTGCCTGGCTCTTCTTACGTTTCTTGATGCGAACGTAATCATCGTCCATGTTGACCATCGCCCCGCGGGTCTGCGGCCTGTTGGGCACCTTCTTCGCGCGCTCGGGATCGTTCTGGCGAACGTACTGTTTCTTATTCGGGTCGTAGTTGGATACTCTCTCTTTTTCGACAGTCGGCACAAGCTCCGGTGCGCGGCTCCTGCTCTGCCCATATCCGCCTTGACGGCCTGCTCCTGATTGCTGCTGGCCACCCTGGGAAGGACGGCCGCCGCGGCCCTGCTGCCCTCCTTGGGCAGGCCGGCCGTACTGGCCCTGCTGGCCTCCCTGGGCGGGACGACCATACTGACCCTGCTGGCCTCCCTGGGCGGGACGACCATACTGGCCCTGCTGGCCTCCCTGCGCGGGACGGCCATACTGCCCCTGTGCGGGACGGCCATACTGGCCCTGCTGACCTCCCTGCACGGGACGGCCGTATTGACCCTGCTGACCTCCCTGCACGGGTCGGCCATACTGGCCCTGCTGACCTCCCTGCACGGGACGCCCATATTGACCCTGCTGACCTCCCTGCACNNTCCCTGCACGGATCGGCCATACTGGCTTTGCTGGCTTCCTTGCGCGGGTTTCCCGTTTCGGGTATCCTGACGCGGTTTTGGCTCGTTCTTTTCCGCTGCGGGTTTCTTCTCCGCGGGTTTTGCTTCCGGTTCG
>DBXA01000186.1:2094-2289 GCA_002309235.1 Christensenella sp. UBA1224
CGGCTGTTCGACGGGGGATTCGGGCTCCGTTATTTCCGGAGCATCGGAAGAGTAAGCAGACATCTGGGAAGCGGTTTCTTCAAACTGTTTCCGCAGTTCTTCCCTTCTGGCTGCTTCTTCCTGTTCTTTCTTCAGGCTGACCTTCTCATCACGCAGCCGTTTCAGCTGGCGAAGAACATCCTGTGCTTGCCTTGA
>DBXA01000186.1:2297-2467 GCA_002309235.1 Christensenella sp. UBA1224
CCGAGAGCATCCAGCAGCGCAGCAGCACTTGCAGAAAGATTTTTCGTAGCGTCCTCGATTTTAGCCATTCGTTTCCTGCACCCCCGAGTTGATCATAGATGATCGAATCATTTTCCCGTTTTCTTCTTCAATGCTTCGGCAAAACCCTTGTCCGTAACGACACACGTCAT
>DBXA01000186.1:2598-2776 GCA_002309235.1 Christensenella sp. UBA1224
AGTGATAAACTGCCCGCTTTCATACACATGCCGAGCATATTGTAAAAAGCATCGTTCATCCGGTTATCTCCCTGGCGAGCGCCTCATAGACTTCTTTTGTTATGGTAGTTTCAAGCGCTCTCTCGAGCCCTCTGCTCTTTTCCGCTTTTGCGAGGCATTCGGTATTCAGGCAGATATA
>DBXA01000186.1:2864-8511 GCA_002309235.1 Christensenella sp. UBA1224
CGGCACCCGACGCACATCCGCATCGGGATCTTCCGTTGTTTCAGCATCGCTTATTCCTCTGTATTATTGTAATCGCCAGTCTCAGGGATCTCAACTTCATCAAATGCGGCTGCTGATTCCAATATCTGACTCTGGCTCTTGATATCGATCTTCCACCCTGTAAGTTTTGCAGCAAGCCGCACATTCTGCCCTTCCTTACCGATCGCCAGCGACAGCTGGTTATCGGGAACCACTACCAATGCCGCCTTTTCATTCTCTCTCACCGATACGTTCACGACCCTCGCAGGGTTAAGCGCACTTGCGATATACTCGACCGGATCCGGGCTCCACTTAACGATATCGATCTTCTCCGTTTTCAATTCCGCTACGACGTTCTCGACGCGCATGCCTTTGGGGCCGACGCAGGAGCCGACCGAATCGATAGCCGGATCTGTCGAGAATACACTCATCTTTGTGCGGTATCCGGCCTCACGCGCGATGGATTTGATCTGCACGATACCGGAACGGATCTCACTGACTTCCATTTCAAACAGTCTCTTGACGAGAGATGGATGTGTACGGGAAACGAGTACCTGCGGCCCGCGTACGGACCGGTTCACTTCCAGTACGTAAACCTTCAGATGGTCGTTCACCTCATAAGTCTCACCCGGCATCTGTCCGGAGGGTTCAAGAAGCCCTTCTGTCTTGCCAAGATCCACATACACGTTTTTTCCGTCGACGCGCTGAACAATAGCCGTCATGATCTCGTTTTCTTTTTCGATATAATCGTCATAGACCTTCTCGCGTTCAGCCTCATGGATAAACTGTATGATGCTCTGTTTGGCCGTCTGTGCCGCGATCCTTCCGAAATCGGTAGGTGTGACGGAGGTTTCGATGATATCGCCTATGTTATATCTGCTGTCGATCTTTCTCGCTTCTTCAAGAGAGATCTCAGCAAGCTCATCCGCAACTTCTTCCACGACATTTTTGGCAGCCAGGACCTCCATGATACCGGTAGTCCTATCTATCGAAGCGCGTACATTGACATTCTTGGAATACTGTTTCTCGTAAGCCTTAATGAGCCCGTTTTCTATCGTAGCCAGCATTTTTTCCTTATCTATGCCTCTCTCCTTGCATAGAAGATTGAGCGCATCGAGGAATTCCCTGCCGTTGTCCAGCCTGGGATCCTTCTTTTTTACCGCCATTGCATAATCCCCCTTTATATAAAGACCTCAGATCTCATCCTCAAGATCGCTTTCATCGAATTCAACAACAGGGCGCACAGACGCGACTGCCTTACGCTCGAAGGCTTTTTCCTCACCCTCTTCGCCCATGATCACGATCTTCTCATAACGCAGACCTATGAGCTCACCCCTGTAAAGCTTGACCCCGTTCTCCGCCTTATACAGCTTGACTTCCACAAGAGTACCTTCCGCCCTCGCGAAATCCTTATCCTTTTTCAGAGGCCGGTCTATACCCGGTGAAGACACTTCCATATAATCAAAATCTATATTATCTGTATACTTCTGTACCGATTTATGGTAAGTTTCGCAATCGTCGATCGTAATGCCGCCAGGCTTATCGATATAAAAACGTAAAAAGAGCCCCTGCGGCTCACGGGCAAGCTCTACATCGATGAGTTCAAAGCCCATTCCCACAGCGGTTTCCGCAGCTATCCCTTCAAGAGACAGCAAATCATCCTTTTTTTTGGGCAATACAGCATCCTCCAGACAAACAAGCATCCGACAAACAAATGAAAAAGCCTTTTGACGACTTTTTTAAGTATATCACAACAATCCCGTGAAAACAACAAAACTCCTATGTTTTAACAAATCATGTCCTCTATTGCGAAGAAGGAGAAGCCTTAAAGCTTACGACCTCTTTTCCCGTTGTATCGATAACATATGTCCCCTTCTCGTCAGTTAGAAAGCAATAGCCGTTTCCAGCCGGCGCTATGCCCAGGCACGGCCGTGAAAAGAGCGGCTTGCCTTTTTCATCGGTAAAGAAGACCATATCATCCGTCAAACACGCGTAACAGCCGGGAGCAACAGCTTTGACGATCTTCCAGGGACCTGTCAAAAGATTTCCGTCCTTATCGATCACCCTTGAGCAATTGTCATCTGAAACGATATAACCCCCATTAAAAGCCGAAACAGCTGTCAGACCTTCCGAAGAAGGTGCCTGAAACAGCACATTGCCCTCAGGTGAAACAAGATACGTATCTGTTCCGAGTGAGATCAGTGCGCTTGAGGAACCGTCCAGCAAGGTGCCGAAAGCGTGCTCCTGCAGGAATTCGTATACATTTTCGCCTGTATCAAGGTCCCACATGGATATGCCGTCACTATCCGTGCAAAGCGCATATGGCCCGTTTTCCGAAAGCATTACGGACTCATAGCTGATCGGCAGAACGATCTCTCCCCCAAGGCCGATGACACCGGTCTTTCCATTGGCTGTTACCGGCGCGTAACCGCTCATGCTGAACATACCCGCATAATTGTACGACGGTTCGGAAAGCCATTCCCCCCCATAAGTGATATACCCCATAAGTCCTTCCGATGATGTTAAAGGAGAAACACCGTGAACAAACCGGCTGAGTCCATACATGACCTTTATGCCCGTCTCGATCTCTTTTCCGTTTTTCCTGAGTATATACAGGGTATCTGGCGTAAGATCATTATATCCCGTTTTCAGCGCGGCAAATGTACCCATGCCCGTTGAGACAAGAGATGTGTATACCGAGTCGAATATGCGCCGCATATTCGTATCGGCGATCCCCCACAGACTTCCTTCCCTATAGAGTATGCAGCCATCCTCATATACGAGTTTTTCATATACGCGCCCGTCCACGGATCTTCCTTCACTGTCCAATACGTGCCATCCGGATTCGTCTGCACCGGCGAACAAACCATCACAAAGCCGAATGATCGGTGCGTATATACCGGGAGCAGTATATACTTCTCCCTCATCGGAAAAGAGGACATAAAACGCAGCGCTTCCCGCGCAAAAGGTTTCAGCCCCGGCAGTATTCAGAAAGCAGCAGGTGATCACATATAATAAAATGACCCCGGCGGCAAGTAATCTTCTCATTTCAGACTTTGGTCTTTATAAGACTCGTACCAATTCGATCTCGCAGTTTACAGGTATGCCGTTATAGCCTATGACAGGTATCTGAGGCTTCAATTCCCTGTCTCTTTCCACCGCCTGCTGTCTTATCTCAGATATCACGAAGCCCCTTTTCTGATAAAAGCGGAGTGCATTCAGGTTATCATTCGTCGTAACGACGCAGATCCTGCGGCATTCATGCTCAACTGCATAACAGACCGCAGTCTCTAACAAAAGAGAACCGTGACCGTGATTTTCTATCTTTGAATCTATGGACAGAATCTCAAGTGTGGAATCATCGCAAAGCCTGTAAGTGACGAGCCCGCACATTTCTCCGTCCTCATAAGCAGCAAAGCCTTCCGTGCAGGTCATATCGATCAATTCCCCGCGTATCGCCATATCTGTTGTAAACCAGTTTTCTTCGATAAAGCAATTGGCTTCTTTCCTGTTCTCTTCGCTTATCCTTTCAAGTCTCATAGATAAAGCTCCATCCTTCTCAGCCATTATAGAATAACGCCGGTATCACCCGGCGTTATCCTCTGTTGTCTCACTGTTCTTTCTTCTTCCTGGTACGCTTAACAGGCTCCTTAGGTGCTGCTGCATCTGTTTCCGCTGTTTTTTTGCTCCTTCTCTTGGGAGCGGCTTTTTCTGTTTTCTTCTCGGGATCCGCGTCTTTCTTCTCGGAAACCGCATCTTTCTTCTCAGGCCGGCTTGCAGCAGTATCCATAAGAGAAGAATAGATCTCCATATACTTGCCTGCCGAACGGTCCCATCCGTAACTGCCCTTCATATCCTGAACGGCGATACGGTTGAATATATCCCTGTGCGAATGATAGTACATAACAGCGCGCTCGATAACATGCAGCATGTCATGAGCATTATAGTTGAAGAATGTAAAGCCGCTGCCTTCACCCGTAAACTCATTGTAGGAGAGCACAGTATCCCTGAGCCCGCCCGTTTCCCTTACGATCGGCAAAGACCCATACCGCATGGCGATCATCTGGCTGAGGCCGCACGGTTCAAACATGCTGGGCATGAGGAACAGATCGGAACCGGCATAGATACGGTGCGCAAGTCCGTGATTCATCTCAATCCTTGCCGCCACCCTGCCGGAATACTTCCACTGAGCCCAGGAGAGCAGGTCCGCGTACCTTTCTTCGCCCTTTCCGAGCACCACGAGCTGTACTCCCGTAGCCATTATCTCATCAAGGACTCTTTCTACAAGGTCAAGGCCTTTCTGTCCGGAAAGCCTGCCGACCATGCCGATGAGCGGTATATCACGGTTCACCTCAAGCCCCAGCTCCTGCTGAAGCGCCAGCTTGTTTTCTGCCTTCTTTTCAAAAGTATCGGGGGTATACTTCACACTGATCAGAGGATCCTCCGCAGGATCATATTCCGCGACATCTATTCCATTGAGCACGCCGTGAAGTACATCTGCCCTCTTCCTCATGAGACCATCCAGTTTCTCTCCATAATAAGCGGATTGTATCTCCTGGGAATAAGTGGGACTTACCGTAGTGACCGCATCCGAGAAGATGATGCCGCCCTTCATGAAATTGCACTGGCCGTAGAACTCCAGATGATCCGCATCATAAGCCCATCCGCCCAGAGACAAGAGATCCTCGATCTCGGCGATCGGGAATATCCCCTGGTACTGGAGATTGTGGATCGTATAGACAGTACGTATGCCTTTATACATGGGCAGCGTCCTGTACTGTGCCTCCAGCAGGATCGGGATCATACCCGTCTGCCAATCGTGGCAATGCAGGATATCTGGGATAAAATCGATCTGAGGGAGTGCCTCGAGTACCGATCGGCAGAAGAAAGCAAACCTTTCCCCTTCATCTCCGCCCAAACCATAGATGTACGGCCTGCCGAAATAATACTCGTTATCGATGAAATAGAACGTTACGTCGTTGAGTACAAGTTTTTCGATCCCGCAATATTGGCGGCGCCAGCCAAGATTTACATAGAAATAGAGCACATGTTCAAGCTGGGAACGCCATTGTGCGCTCATCTCTCTGTACAAGGGCATGATAACCCTTACATCTGCCCCTGCTTTCTTGAGTTCCTTCGGCAATGCACCTACGACATCCGCAAGACCTCCGGTCTTGGCAAAAGGTACGCATTCCGACGCCGCAAAAAGTATCTTCATAAATGGTCTGTCCTCCGATTATTGTATATTCAGCTTTTATTTCTTCTTGTTTTTGATATAGGTCTCATAGATCTTGATCCTGGCCTTTGCAGCGGCAAGAGTCTGTTCGAGCTCAGCTGTCTTTGTCTCTGCCTCTGTCTGAGCTTTCACCGCGGCATCCAGCTGATCAGTGAGATCCTCTATTTTGGTGTTGGCCGTCTTAAGATCTTCCGCCGCCGTTGCCGCATCCGCAAGCTGAGCAGTCAGATCTTCGATCGTAGCATTTGCCGTTTTGAGATCTTCAGCCGTTGTTTCCGCATCTGCGAGCTTCTCGGTCAGGTCCGCGATAGTGGTCTTCGCGTCTTCAAGATCTGTCGCGGCCGTTGCCGCATCTGCAAGCTGAGCAGTCAGGTCGTCGATCGTGGTTTTCGC
>DBXA01000163.1:0-15884 GCA_002309235.1 Christensenella sp. UBA1224
GACTGAACATGAACAATCCGACCACGCCGAAGGCGGTGGACTTATTGAAGCGATGTGCCATGCGGATACACAGCTTCACGAGAATTACGATGAGATACACATAGCAGGCCAGCACAGCGATCAAAGCGATAACGCTACCGACCTGCCCCAACCTTGGGTCAACGCTTTTGACCATGCCGACAACAAACGGAATGATCAGGATCACCCAGAACTTTGACCCTTCCCAGGCGATCTTACATTGGATATAGCCGTTATAAAACGGTATCAGACATTTCCAGCCCTTTTCCCCCGCTTTGGTAAATATGCGCCACATAGTCGCTATCGAGAATACCAGAACAGCCGCGTAGAACACGATCGAACCCGTTCCTGCCCACAGAACGAAACGATTTATGAAACCGGGATAGAAACTTAAACTCATATCAGCTTATCCTCTTTTTCTCTTGAAACAACAGACTATTCTTTCAGTGCTCCGACCATGACGCCCTTCACAAAGTACTTCTGGATAAAGGGATACACGACCAGGATCGGAAGAGTCGAAACGATGATGATGCAGTATTTTACGATCTCCTTGATCAGATGCTGGTTGGAGGCTTTGCCGCCCTGGGCAGTCAGATAGACGTCCGTCGTCTTATCCTCTATGAGCATCTCACGCAGGAACATCTGCAGCGGATACAGTTCGCGTTTATCCTGCAGGTAGACCAGCGCGTTGTACCAGGCGCCCCATGTGCCCACAATATAGAACAGGGATATGGTAGCGATGGCAGCGCCGGAAAGGGGCAGCACCACGTTGATCAGTATCCTCAGGTCCCCGGCGCCGTCGATGCGGGCGGATTCCTCCAGCGTAGCGGGCACAGCGTTGAAGGAAGTGCGAAGTACTATCGTATTGTAAACGCTCACACAGCCGGGCAGCATCACGCCCCATACGGTCTTTGTCAGCCCCATCTGGGAAACCACCAGATATGTGGGGATCATACCGCCGCCAAAGTACATTGTGAACACGACCAGCCACATGACGACTTTTTTCACCAGGAACTCACGTCTTGAAAGTACGAAAGCCGCCATGATGGTAAGGACCATGCTGATGGAGGAACCAACGAACACATACACAAGCGTATTGCGGTACCCCAGCCAGATCATCTTCATGGAAAGCACCGTCTCATAGCCCAAGGTAGAGAAACCCGCGGGCCTCAGGAGCAATCCCTTCGTTATGGCGAATTCGTTCGGGTCCGAAAAGGAGCAGAACACGACATACAGCATGGGATAGAGCGTGATGATCATCAGTATCGTCATTACCAGATAGTTGATGCGGTAAAAGACCATCTCACCGTTTGTCGGCCGGATGCCGCCATCCCCGTAACTATGGTTTTTCTTCATTTTCTTCCCCTCCCCTCACCACAAGCTGCTTTCGCTGACTTTCCTGCTGATCGTATTGGCGATCGTCAGGAGAGCGAGATTGATCAAGGAATTGAACATGTTGACCGCCGAGGAGAAGGAGTAATCCGAATCGATGAAGCCTTTGCGGTAAACATAGGTGGATATGATGTCGCTTGTCTCGTACGTAAGCTCGTTCTGGAGCAGGAACGCCTTTTCCCAGCCTACGCTCATAATGCGGCCGCAGGCCATGATCAGCATGATGACGATGGTCTCGCGGATCCCCGGCAGTGTGACGTGCAGCACCTGCTCGAATTTATTCGCGCCGTCGATGATCGCCGCTTCATACTGATCCGGGTTGATGCCGGACATCGCCGCTATGTACAGTATCGAGTTCCAGCCGAAGGAAGACCATATGCCCGATATGACGTATATTGAGCGGAAGCATGCCGGATCTGAGATCAGCGCTCCGGAATGACCTGACAGCGCATTCACGGCCGCAGTGATAAAGCCGTAAGAGTTGGTAAACTGTATGATGATGGCACAGATGACCATCGTAGAGATAAAATGCGGCAGATACGTTATCGTCTGGATCAGCTTCTTGTACCGGATATTATGTACTTCATTCAGGAGTATCGCGAATATGATCGGTATCGGAAATCCGAACACCAGACTGTAAAGGCTGATAAGGGCAGTGTTTCTGATGAGCCTTGCGCAATAATACCCGGAAAAGAACTTGCGGAAGTTCTCAAGGCCCACGAATTTGCTGCCCAATATCCCCTTGATCGGCTTGTATTTCTGGAAAGCGATGATATTGCCGTACATGGGCCAGTAGCAGAACAGTATAAAGTATGTCATGATGATCAGCAGCATGACATACACGGCCTTATGCCGCGTGATATCGGTCTTAAGCCTCCGGAAAAACGAAGGTCTTTTTCCCTTGGCCGGATTCGTGGTCCCAGTCATTTACACTCCCCCCATAATGCAAAACGCGGCGGGGAGAAGGATCTCCCCGCCACATGGACTGCAGCGTTAAGCTGTTTTGTATCAGCGGGCCAGATAGCGGGCGTACGCTGCTGCGTATACATCCTGGAGCTCATCCAGACCGATGGAATGGATGGTGCTGATGTATTCATCCCAATCCGTATCGAGGGAAGCATCGCCGGTGATGAACTTGCTCATCATCTCATCGCGGTAGGTCTCGACATCGGTCAGGTAATCGGCGCGTACTTCAGCTTCCTCAGCGGTGAAGGTGACAGCGCCCGGATAGTATCCGTCATAGCTGCACTGTACATAGTTGAGTACGGTGTAGGGCTGTACGCCGTAGCAATACTTGGAGGTGATGATGTAATCGAGGTCATAGTCCCAGGCGATCTCCCAGCTCTGCAGGCGCATGCCGCGCTTCTGGTCATCGGTAGCATCGGCCTTGGATTCGATATCGGTAATGACCGGATATCCCATCTCATTCAGGTTGTAGCCTTCGCCCTCGATACCATTGGCGAACAGGAACTCGATCTCGTCATAATAGAGGCCGTCCAGCAGGCCGATAGCTTCCATCTTATGCTCGGAGTCAAAGGGGATGGTCTTGTAGTTGGCGGCGCCGCGGTTGGTGACCATGACGTGCGTCAGCTCATCATCCTTGTTCAGCTTGGGCATCTGTGCGGCGACAAGGCCAACATCCGGATTGCTCTCTTCCACTACAAAGTAGTAGTTGGCGGCATAGCCGTAGGTATGGTCGATGACGGAGCCTGCCTCATTGTTGGCGAGCATTGCCCAGGTATCGGACTGGGTATCGCTCATGAAGTCGGGGTTGATGTAGCCCTTAGAATACCAGTCATGGATCACGCCGAGATATTCACGGTATTCATCGGTCGCCGGGCCGTACTTGACTTCGCCGTTGCGGTCGATGAAGAAGTTGCGGGCATCGATGTTCCAGGCGCAGGAGAAAGCGTTGCGGCTCTTCCAGTAGCCGGACTTGTTGAGCAGCATCGGATACTTGACGCCCATCTCCTTGAACTTGGCAAGCATGTTCGTCCACTCTTCGATGGTCTCCGGTACCTCAAGGCCGGACTGCGCGAGGTAATCCTTACGGATCATCATGCCCCACATGCAGGTGCAGCATTCCGCGGAACCGGACATACGCGCGCCAAGAGCGATGTTGCGGCCGTCATCATCGATAGCGTACTTGGAGTTATACTCATCCTCCATGAAGAACTTCCAGTAGTTGGGGGTATTCTCGGGAGTGATGTACTCCGTGTAATCCCAGGCGAGTCCATCCTCATAGGACATTGTGGTTCCGCCGGGATAGTAATCATGAACACCGCTGTCCCAGATGATATCCGGCAGATCCTTGGAGGCGATCATTCTGGTGAAGTCAGAGGATTCTTCGCCGACAGGCGCCATGCGGATCGAGAAATCTACATTGAAATCCTCCATCAGTTTCTGGACGACCTTCAGATCCTTATAGGTGGTGATGAAATCCACCATGGAGCTGTTCGTGGTGCACCACAGATCCAGCGTCACACCGCCCAGATCCGGATAACCGCGGTCATCGCAGGGGAAAAGAGCTGTCCCTGTGCGTCCTTCCTCGGCAAAAGCCGGCATACAGGCCAGAGCCAGCATCACTACCAAGAGCAGTGAAAGCAGTTTCTTCATAAAAGAAGCCTCCCTTACATTATTAACGGAGTCCGTACCGTCTATAATATTTTACCCTGTCATAACCTTTCTGTCAATAATTACGCATATTTTCTGTGACCGGCATACGCATATTTTCACTTGACCGGCATGATATATGCGTTGGTTTGCAATAAGACCCGGTCAATCCGGCGCCGTCCTCATCCCCTGTAATAAAACGATACCGAAAAAGAAGCGATATACCGTTATAATTTGCGGATACACAGAAAAAAACGCAGGGTATCATGCGGCATCATGAACGAACCCTTTGCGGAAAGGCGGGAATTCTTTCATGAAAACGGTATTTCCCGCTTCTCACGCTTCTTTCCTTTTTTTCCTTCTGATGCTGCTGTCCGCCGCAGCAGATACGAGGTCCATTCATGGCGCTTTTTCATAATTGATCCTTAAGGGGCTCCAGATCATGGAAACAGACGACCGCCCGCACATCACAGATAAGGAAATGATCTGTATATATATCAGGAAGCCGGAAGCATGCCATTTTTCCCGGCACCTTTTGCCTGCGGCCGTAAGAGACCCAGAATTTACGGAGTCCGGATCGTTTTTCATCGCCATATCCATCCAAGCCGGATGCCGTTAATGTCTGAAATAAAATCTAACCGGACACTGATCTCTTTTTTCCCCTCTTTTGCCTCTTTTCCGGACGAATCATGGCACGATAAGGCAACAGCCTTTTCATCCGGTGAAACCATGCTCCTTTTTTCTCGACGAAAAGCATGTTGAAAAAATGTACAAATATCGATCAGTTGTACCAGTAAAATACTTTGATCGCGGGATCAGACAGCGTATACAGCGTCTTTCTTTTCCTAAAATTTTCAAAATTTCAAAAAAGAGCCAAAAAATGCAAAAAAGTCTTGCATTTTTTGACAAAAACTGATACTATTAAAACAATTTCAGGCGTCTGACGTATTGAGGCTTGATTTGTAATACTTGAAAAATACGGCCATTAAAGTTATTGGGGATGTTAAGAAATGAAAAACACAGTTGCGGGAACCGTGGACCATTCCTCCAGACCGAAAGCGAGCCTGTTTGCACGGCTCAAAGACCAATGGGATCTGCAGCTCCTCGGCCTGCCCGGGATCATTCTGATCATTATCTTCAGTTATCTGCCCATGTACGGGCTCATCATGGCATTCCAGGAATACCATATGGGTGATTTCCCGGGTATCAGCCAATGGGTAGGCCTGAAGCAGTTCCAGTATCTGATCAAGGACAAGGCTTTGTTTACAGCCCTGCGCAATACCCTCGTTATCAGCGCGCTGAAGCTGTCGATCGGCTTTGTCTGCCCGATCATTTTTGCCGTGTTCCTGAATGAATTAAGGAGCCCGAAGGTCAAAAAGACCGTGCAGACGGTCTCCTATCTGCCCCACTTCATCTCATGGACGGTCTGCGCCATGCTGATGATGGATTTCCTTTCCGTAGACAACGGCGCTTTCAACGAGCTCCTGGTAAAGCTTCATATCACAAGTACGCCCATCCCCTTCTTCCAGAACGGTAAATATTTCTGGGGCATGGCCCTGCTCACCGATATCTGGAAGGAGCTTGGCTGGAACTCCATTATCTATATCTCCGCTATGGCCGGTGTTGATTCCGAGATGTATGAAGCAGCAGATATCGACGGCGCGACCAGAGTGCAGAAGATCTGGTACATAACCGTCATGGCGATCAAGCCTACGATCATCCTTCTGTTCATCATGAGCGTCGGCGGTATCCTGAACACCAACTTCGACCAGATCATGATGCTGACCAAGAACATGGGCAACGCCATGCTCAAAGAGAATGCCGATGTTATCGATACCTACATCTACCGCTATGGTCTCGGTCAGTTCCGCGTTTCCTTCGCTACAGCAGCTGGCCTCGTAAAGGCTGTCATCAACTTTGCTCTGCTTCTCGGCGCAAATAAGATCGCCGACGTTGCCGGAGAGAATGCTCTGTTCTGATCACAGTGCGAAAGAGTGACTGTTATACTTCCGATCACAGCGTAAAGAGAGGCAATATTCATGAGCGCAAATAAGATGAAAGCAAAAAAGGTCGCAAGCGACTACATACTGGATATCCTGATGGTCCTTGTTATGGTGTTTGTTTTTGCAGCTACACTGTATCCCTTCCTCAACTCTCTGGCGGTATCCCTGAACCAGGCGAATGATACCACCCTGGGCGGCATTACGATCTTCCCCAGGAAGTTTACTATGAAAAACTACGAAAGCATCATGAAGAACCCCACCATATGGAGAGCTTACGGCATCACCTTCGCCCGTACGATCATAGGTACGCTGGGCGGGCTGCTGGTTACCGGTTCCCTTGCTTTCGCCCTTTCCCGGAAGAACTACATAGGCCGCAGGGTCTACACCATCATCTGCCTGATCCCCATGTACTTCGGCGGCGGTCTGATCCCGACCTACTTCCTGATCAAGACGCTGGGCATAACGAATACCTTCTGGGTATATATCATCCCGTTCCTGGTCAATATCTGGAATATGATCCTCATGCGCAGCTATTTCCGGACTGTACCGGATGCGCTGGAGGAATCCGCAAGGATCGACGGAGCGGATTATTTCACCGTCTTCTTCAAGATCTATTGGCCCGTTTCCACACCGATCATTGCCACGATCTCCCTCTACTTTGCCGTGCAGCACTGGAACGACTGGTATACGACCTTCGCTTACACGCGCAATCCGGCCCTGCGCCCGATGACGAACGTTCTGCTCTCTATCATCAACGAAGCAAAATTCGCCGAGCAGATGGCGGCTATGGGCGTTACCGACATCGGAAACGCCATGATGGGCAAGCAGACCAACGTGCGTTCCATCACGATGGCTACCATGATCGTTTCCATCCTGCCCATCATCATCATCTACCCCTTCCTGCAGCGGTTCTTCATCAAGGGTATCATGATCGGCTCGATCAAGGGCTGACACGCAGCACCGTTCGATTCATAATGGACCGTGCGGCAAAAAAACTGTACGGTCCATATGAATATATTATTATGCCGATAACGGCAAAAAACAGGAGGAAAGACCCCATGAACAAACGGTTGATCGCACTTCTGGTCGCAGCGATTATGATCCTTTGCTGCGCGCCGGCGTTCGGTTCCGACGGACCGGATGACACGACAAACCCCGAACACTTTACCGTGTACTACAACTACTCCGCTTGGAACCATCCTTTCGGCGAGGATGAATATTCCGCATTCCTGTGCGAGAAGTTCAATGTAAGCATGGAGTGGAGCGCCGGCGAGAATGACCCCGACGCCAAGCTGAACCTCATGATGTACGGCGGCGACATGCCCGACATGATCATCACCGAGCGCGGCGCAGTACACAACAAGGTCGCGCGCGCCGGCCTGCTGGTAGACCTCGAGACCCTCATGTACGACGGCTGCTCCTTTGCCACCGATATCCCCGCCGGCGTCCGCGAGATGCTGAAGGTTGACGGCGTACTGTACGGCATCCCGAACTGGGCCCGTTCCGGTGCAACAGGCGGAAACTATCAGTGGATGATCAACTCCCAGATCTACGATGCGATCGGTGCCGAGAATATCGACATCACCACTCTGGAAGGCCTGCATGACTTCGCGGTAGCGGTAAGGGACGGCAATTTCACCTCTTACAACGGCTCCGCTGTGTATCCCTTCCTCTGCACCAACACCGATAACGGCTACTATGTATGGTTCCCGATGTTCCGTGCTCTCGGCGGCCGCGACGTGCTCGACACGTACTGGACGCAGGAAGAGGGCAAGATCGAGTTCGGCGTTGACAACGCAAAATTCGTCGAAGCTCTTAAGATCGCCAACACCTGGTACAACGAAGGCCTGTTCTCTGTTGAAGAGTTCTCCGACGACAGCCAGCAGTTCCTTGAGAAGCTGACCAACGGCCGCGGCGCTCTCGTATGGTATGACTATTCCCAGGACAACACCAACAACTTCCGCAGGATCACCCTCGAGCAGTCCGGCGGCGAGTCCGACTGGCTGGTCATCGGTTATGACATCGGCGAGAAGGATCAGCAGTTCCCCGGCGCAGAGGGCACCACTTTGACCTATGGTGACAGCGCAGGCGGTATCGGCTGGAACGTAAACTGCATCACCACCAGCTGCAAGAACCCGCAGCGTATGTTCGACGTGTTCACCTACATGCTCACTCCCGAAGGATCCCTCTTCATGCAGTATGGCCCCATCGGCGGCACGATGCTGGAAGATGTTGATTACAGCGGAGAGCTCCCGATGCCCATCCTCAAGAAGCCCATCAGCGATTTCACCTCTGAGGAATCCAACGCTGCCGGCGCCTGGTTCTGGTCTCAGCCCGCTCAGTCCGACTACGTTGACGGCATCAAGTTCGGTCTGAACGACCTTCTGCCCGCAGAGCAGCAGGACTGGGTCGTCACCCGTCAGGCTCACCTTTCCTCCTATGATCTCAATGATCTGCATATCGGCCAGAAGTTCATGACCGACCAGCTGACCGGCATCACCGGTGAGATCGATCCTCAGGACGATCTCGGTATCTGCGTCAAGATGATCGAAGACCGCTGCAGGGAGCAGCTGCCGAAGATCGTCATGGCCGCTACCGAAGACGAGTTCAACAGCCTGGTTGCTGACCTGTCTCAGTTCGCAAAGGACAACCGCGTTGAAGAGATCAACACGATCTGGCAGGCAAGGTTCGACAAGAACGTTGAGACGCAGGGCTACGATGCCTACTCGGCAGAGTACGATGTGTACCACCTCAACAAGTAATCAGGTCGATCATTCCTAAGACATCAGGAAGGGCAGCTGCCTTAAGCAGCTGTCCTTCCTTTCTCTTTGCGGTCGGATATCCATATTGTCAGAATACGTGTTATAATGGATCATCAAAGAACTCTCGTCCTGCAGGAGACCGCGCCGGCAGGGAAAGGAATACCGCTCATGGAACAGAAGAAAGCGCATGCCCCATCCGACAGTCAGCATGTCATTACGCTGCTGGCCACCGGTGATATCCACGATGCCTTCGGCATGGCTCCCAGGCTTCGTACACTCCTAAGCCGCTATAACGGCGAGGATACGCTGCTCCTTGACGCGGGTGATATCGCCATGGGCACCCTTTACCAGGCAGCGTATACCCAGGGCTTCGGTCTTCGCATGCTGGGCAGGCTCGGTTATTTCGCAACGACGCCCGGGAATCACGATCTCGACCCGGGCTGTGCCCTGTACGCGGCATCGCTGCGGGCGGCGGCCGCCTCCGGGGATCCCCTCCCCCTTCTCCTCACCGCCGATATGGACCTTACCGGCGATCTCACGCCCGAACAGGAGGAGATGAAGGCGGCCCTTCTCTCTTTCGGCGCCAAACCCTATGCTGTCAAGCAGATCGGCGGCTCCTCCATCGGCATTTTCGGCGTGATGGGAAGGGAGAGCAGGAACTGCTTCCTTTCGCCCCTGCCCTTCCGGGATCATATCGCCGCCGCAAAAGAAACAGCCGCGCTCCTGAGAAAGAAAGGCTGCGATACCGTCATCTGCCTTTCCCATTCCGGCGTATCCGCGGACGGGACCTCCGGCGATGACGTCAGGCTCGCGAAAGCGGTCCCGGATATCGATATCATACTCTCCGGCCACAGCCATGTGGCGCTGGATAAGCCTGTATACATCGGAAAGACCGTCATCCTCTCCTGCGGCCATTCCCTTCGCCATCTGGGCAAGCTCACCTTCATCCCGGGAAAAGACGGCATACGCGTCCAGGATCACGAACTGATCCCCATCGATGCCTCCATAGAAGAGGACCGGGAAACGCTCTCCCTGCTCGAGGACTGGAAGGCGCGCATCGCCGAAGAAAGCCTCTCTGGCACCGGCCTCGGCTTTGATACCGTCATCTGCCGCTCGAACAGGAGTACCGTACCCGCCTATGCACAGGATACCCCCGAGGGCCTCTATTCCACAGGCGAGCTCATCGCCGACAGCTGCCTTTACGCCGCCCGCCGGGCCGGCATACGGGATATCGATATCGCCTTTGTGGGGCGCGGCACCATTCGCGCAAACCTCCATGAAGGAGATATCACCCTTGCGGATGCCTTCGAGGTCTGTTCCCTCGGCATCGGAAAGGACGGAAGCCCCGGCCATGCCCTTGCCGCCGCCTGGGCGAAGGGCTCCGATATAAGGCTGCTCCTGGAGGCGGATGCCTCCCTGAGCGGTTTCATAGGCTCTGTCCGCATGAGCTTTGCAGGCCTCCGCTACACTTTCCATCCCGAAGGGCCCCTGATGGGACGCATTTCCCGTATCTTCCTCATCCGCCCGGACGGCACGGAAGAGGAGATCGGCGATGACAGCCTCCTGCGCGTATGCGCCAATGAATACGGCTTCGGCATGATGCGGAACATGCGCGCTGTGACGCACGGCCTCATGCGCTTCACGCTGCGGGACGCCCATGGAGAGCCCGTCAGCGCCCCCGCGATACTCAAAAATCCGGATGGAACCGATCTCAAGGAATGGCGCGCCTTTACCTGTTTCCTCATGTCCTTCCCGAAAGGCCCGAGCGGCGTTCCCCTCATCCCGGAAAGTCATTCCCACAGCCGAAAGGCGCCTGAAAACGATCCCCTTCCCCGCCGCGGCGCGCTTCTCAAAGCTCCCCCCCGGGGCACGCGGCATCCGGTGCGCTTGATAGGGATGGCAGCAACAAAGATCATCCGGGCAAAACAGCGCAGGAAGACTTGGCATGAATGACCGGCTCTAATCCCATGAGAACAGGTTCATCTTTGGATTATACTGCCGTGTGAGGATATCCAGCATCTCCTGCGGCGATTCCCGGCAATCCCTTTCGATCCAGTGCCGCAGCATGGCGCTTAGGCCGTAAATGAAGAATTCGCCGTGGTATCTCATTTCCTCCTCGCTCCGGTAGCCGAAGCTTTCATAGGATATGGCCTGCGTCCTGTCCTGCAGAAGCTCCCATGCTATGCCGATCACGCCGGAACGGCCCGTGGTCTGGAAATACAGCCTGTAAAACTGCCGGTACTCCCGTACAAATTCAAACAGCGCCTCAAAGCAGGCGCCCAGGCTCTGCCCATCCTCCAGCTTCCGGAGAAAGCTCTTCGTAAGCCCCTCCGACATGGTGCGTTCGACCCGCTCCACCACATCGTACATATCCAGGTAATGGGCGTAGAAGGTAGAACGGTTGATCCCCGCCCGCTCGCATACCTCTCGCACCGTGATCCCGCTCACCGGCTTGTTCTCATCCACCATGATCCCATAGACCACGCGTATGATGGTCTCATCCGTATTCCTTGCCCGCTGATTGTTTTTCGTATTCATATCATTAATCCAACACTTGTAGTAATATTGATGGTTGCTTTCCCCACCTGAGTCTATTATACTGTGATCGAAATAAACAAACAAGTGTTGCGGTAATCTCGTGAGGAGGCTGACGATATGAAAAACGAAAAGATGCTGAAGGAAGGTTCCGTCCCGCGGCTGCTGCTGGGCATGAGCCTGCCTGTGATACTGGTCATGCTGGTGAATGTGATCTACAATATGGCGGATGTGTATTTCCTCGGGAAGGCGGGGAATGCCGTGCAGGTCGCGGCGGTATCGCTGGCAGGTCCTGTGTTTTCCGCTATATCCGCCGTGAACACACTGCTTGGCTTTGGGGCCTGCACAGCCGCCGGCATGGCGCTTGGGCGGGGTGAGACCCGCAAGGTATCCGAGTACGCCAGCTTCTGCCTTGGCGCATCGCTCCTCCTCGGCACGGTCATACTGGCCGCGGTATGGGTCTTCACCGCGCCTCTCCTGAAGCTCCTCGGCGCGGCAGGCGAAACAGCTCCCTATACTGCGGAATACCTGCGCATCTTCGCCCTTGGCACTCCCTTTACGATCGCAGGCGGAGCGCTTGGCAACGTCCTGCGTACCGATGGCGACAGCAAAGGCGCCGTGATGGCCGTGATGCTGGGCACGGCCGCAAACATCATACTGGACCCTGTGATGATCTCCACCCTCGGTATGGGCGTTTCCGGCGCCGCCTGGGCGACGGTAACCGGCAATTTCATCAGCTTCATCGCGATCATGATCGCGGCAAGGCAGAAAAAAATGCGCATCAGCCTGCGCCTGTTTACCCTGCGCCGGGATATATCCCTCCGTGTGCTATCCCTGGGCCTTCCCATGGCAGCGGGAACTCTCCTGATGAGCTTTTCCGGCGCCTTTGCCAACCGCCTCATCGTAAACTACGGAAGTGCTGCGGTAGCCGCCCTCAGCGTTTCCGGCAAGGCCGGCATGCTGGTATCTATGCTGGTGATGGGGATCTGCATGGGCGTGCAGCCCGCCGTCAGCTTCGCCTACGGTCAGAAGAACAAAAAGCGGCTCGATCAGATCGTCCTGGGCGTGACGGCAGCTGCCGTGCTCACCGGCACGGTGCTCTCGCTCCTCTTCATCCTGATCCGGCGCCACTTCGTCGGCGCCTTCCTGGATGACCCTTCTGTCATCGCCTTCGGCGAGCGCATGGTGATCGCCTCCCTCGCCACCGCCTCTTTGGGCGGCGTGTACCAGATGTGCCAGGTCTACCTGCAGGGCACAGGCAAGGTGAGCTATGCCGCCTTCACCGCCCTTCTGCAGAAAGGCATCGTCTACATCCCCGTACTGTACCTGACGAATGCCCTGGCGGGCCTCGACGGCCTTATCTGGGCCGGCGCTGTAACCGATCTGATCGCCGCCCTTGCAGGCGTCCTGCTGTGCCTCCGCTGGAAACACAAAATGGATCAGGAGAACGCCTGGGTGCGCACGTCCCTGATACCCTGTCCCGAAAACGCCTGATACAAAAACGCCGCTTTTCAGCATCGGCCATACCGTGCCAAAGCCGGCGTTTCTTTATGCCGTGAAGTATCCCGGAGAGGATCCGCCCCTTCGCTCCGCCAATCACACACCTTATTGAAAGACCGAAAAATGTATTCCGTTTATTACCAGTCCGGCTCACGCTCAGCGATCATCCAACCCTGCTGCGGGGAGTCCTTCAAAGAACCGAAGCGCTCCTCGAGCACAGAGGACATGCGCGCATTCGCGTTCTCATCACACGGTTCCGAAAGGCGGATCAGCAGCATTTCCTCCAGCATGCCCTCTTCCTCATTGAACAATGTATACTTGAATACGAGCGCGCCGCATTGATCCTGTTCATCCGGTACATACTCTATCTCATATGGGCGGCATTCATTGAGAAGAGCCTGCAGCACAGCCCTCTCACTGTTATCCAGGTACCTAATAGTCTCTCCGGTTCCAACGACTATGGTATCATGTGTCAGACTGCGATATGTAAACGAGATAGAATCATCTCCGATACATGACTTATGGTTTTCCTCAAGTGCTTTGTCAAAGATCTCCCGGTGGTCAAACATCAGCTCCGCGGCATTTTCGTACAGTTCCGGACGCCACGTCAGGAGCCTGTCCGGCATAATCCCGAGTCCTCTGCCGCCTATGCTATTCTGGTTCAGCGAACGCAGCTTATTCCAGTCAAGCATGCGGATCGATACCACAGATCGGTCTGCGAATTCGTACAGAAATACCAATCTACCGGACGGTTTGTTATAATAATAGAATTCATACGGCATCCACAGATTGACATTTAATGCGACACCCGCAAACAGTTCGTCACCGATCCGGAATATCGTGAGGTAAAGTATATCGTGATCAATGTACTGCATTGCATCGCAGATATTGTAAAGCTCTTTTGTGACAGCTATCCTTTCACCCTTACTGTCCGTGATCTTAAGCCTGCCTATCCGATTTTCCCAGAAAGACAAACCCCGTACTTCATAGATCTCCATATCGTCTGGCTCAAACGCTTCTGTTTCCATTTTCCGGCGACCGGAAGCCACCGTATACCATTTTTCATCGGAAAGCTCCACCGCCATTAATCCGTCCGTGTCAATGGAAAAAGGAGTGTACCTCCTGATCCCTTTGATTAGGAAACTGATCATGCAGACAGCAAGAATAACTATGAATATACATACGATCCGCCTGAAATGCCTCATTGAATGCTTCACCGCCTTTCATTTTCCCGGAAACGCACCGCATCCGCCTGTACCCGTTTGCTGTCAGAAGGCGCATGAGGCAATGTGCCGCTCTAAACAGTATCTCCTTGCTTGATGCTAATGCTATTATAATAGGTCAATGGTATGCGTTTGTCTATTATTTCTTTATGTATGTCGATGAATGATACATCCGAAAGAAATAAGTCCCCGGAAATACCGGGGACCGGAGTGAAAATTGATCCTGCCGATCATAGCCCTATATGATGAACTGTATGGCGGCAAAGAATACGATGAGCAGCGCCAGTATCACGCTCAGCCGCCCCCGCAGCCACCAGGACATGCCTGCGCATTCGCGGATAAAGGCGTTGGGCCAGTAGTACCACCGGGTCCTGCTGGCAACGCCCATGGCCTCCAGCCCCGCCTGCCGGGCGATCACGCCGCTGCGGAACACATGGTAATTGGTGGTGGCGAATACCGCATTCTTCCCGTTCCCCTGCTTCTCGATGATATCCCGGGAAAAGCGCATGTTTTCCGCCGTGTTGGCGGAACGGTCTTCCGGCAGTATCCGGTCCCGCGGGATGCCGTTCTCGATCAGGTAGGCCTGCATGGCGCTTGCCTCCGCTATGGGCTCATCCCTGCCCTTCCCGCCGGAGGGGATCAGGTACGCATGGTTTCCCTCTGCCTCCTGCTCCCGCCACAGGCGCACGGCTCTCTCCACGCGGCCGCGGATCAGCGGATAGAGCGAACCATCCGCGCGGATCCTGCAGCCGAGTATGATGATGTAATCCGCAGGCGCATCCGGCTCCCGCCTGGCGGCGATAAAGCCGCACAGTGCCGAGGCAAACAGGAAGCATTCAAACAGCGTATACACGGAAAGGAACGCGTTTACAAAGGCCATGCGCGCGTTGTACGCCGTTTCGGAGCCCCGGAAATCCGCCATTCCCATGAGTATGCCCGCCATGGCGCCGCCCAGCAGCAGCACGGAGAGTATGATGCCCAGCGCGTTCTTCCACCGGAAGCCCTCATGCCGTATGAGGGAAAGGTTGCTTATGGTAAGCGCGGTGCTGTACAAAAGTATCAGCGGCAGCGTGAACAGCACGAAATACAGAGGGGATTCCTTGATGGCATCGACAGTCGACATCACGATGGAGCCCCTAATATAATGGGCGATCAGGAAGCCCGCGATCACCGTGAGCCACATGCCGAAGCCCGCGTAGAATATGCTCTGGTAGGAATAGACCAGCTTCCGGAGCGAATCGAAGAAGCTGTACCACATGAGCATGGCAAGCCCCGTATAAAACAACAGCGTCAGGGCGGTAAAGTATCTGTAATTGGTAAAATTACCAGTGGCTCTATCGTAAATGCGGCCGAAAGCGCCGGCATACAGGTATCTTTCCGATACGGTCTCCCCCGTGCTCTTATCAAGGATGGCAATGGTAAAGGAGCCGCGGCGCATGCCCTTTTCCGGGCGGATACGCAATTTCATCCTGCCGTTTCTTTCCCCTGTGACCTCTGCCTGTACGCCCGCGCCTTCCGGCACGACCGCCTGCACATCCTCCGCACGGTGCGGCCTGTTGGCATTCTGCAGTATGGAGACATCCATCCCCTTGTCCAGAGCGAATAAGCCGGCAATGCCCGCCGCCCCGATGACGGCGATGAGCACCAGCACCCGCAGAAAGCTGATCCGGAAAAACTGTCTTTCAGTCATGTTATTCATGCCTCACTTCGTTCGGTGCGATATGTATTCGCAGCCGCTCACACGCGATATGCCTCGCTCCGCTCAGCGCGATATGCCTCGTTTCACTCGGCGAGCTCCGGAGTTTTCCTCTCGCCGCCTTTGGCGGCATATCGCGCGC
>DBXA01000163.1:15917-16533 GCA_002309235.1 Christensenella sp. UBA1224
GCTGCCCGCAGCCCCCTACTCTATCTTTCCTTTCCAATTCAGCCCGAACCCGTGATCCCACGCGTTCCCCATTTCATCCGTATAGGGCACAAGGTCAAACGGCGCATCCTCCGCGTGCCTTTCCACGGTCTCCATATCCTTGGGCATCTGCACCGGCAGCCTTCCCTGCGGCTCGAACGCCCCGAAGAGCACCTCAAACAGGGCCTTGCGGGTCACGCCGAACTCCGCCGTCACGGCATCCGCCGCGGGCTCGAATTCTGCCGGGACGAAGGGATTGTTGACTGCCGCGCATACGATGACCGGCTTATCCCCCATCAGCCTCCGGCACTCGAGCACGTTGTCCAGGTCCCTTTCGTTGTACGCGGTATTGGTCTTTCCGTAATAGGATCGGTCGTCGGATGCCTCGCGCGGGTCTCCCCCCGCTATGGAATGCTTTCGCGCCGCTATGGCCGTATAAGGCCTGTACTGCAGCGTTATGGGCAGGTATCCGTTGCCGCCTGCCGCTGCATCCTGCGCGCTGTAGCAGTTGCAGGAAGGGCTTTCGATGAATACGACAGCTGCGTCCGCCTGCGCCGGGTCGTCCACGCGCACGGCATAGCCTTCCAGCGCGGAAGAG
>DBXA01000163.1:16566-19920 GCA_002309235.1 Christensenella sp. UBA1224
GTCGGGCCGATATGCCTCCTGGGGATATACACCTTTATGCCCTTTTTGAGGGGCAGCGCGTTCCCCCTGTTCTTGAGCAGCACCACGCTCTTTTCCTGGGCCAGGAACCCTGCCTTTACGAACTCCTCGCAGCCCACCACGGCGGCGGATTCCGCCGGATCCAGGTACGGATCCTCAAACAGACCTGTCCGGAATATGTTCATCAGCAGCCTCCGGGCGGAAAGGCGGAACCGCTCATCCATGGCCTCCTTCCCGTACCTTTCGCAGCCCAGCTCGTACGCCGCGAGAACGGGCCCCTTTGCGCTGTTGCCGCCGAACTGGTCCACCCCATTGGTTATGGCCAGCAGTATCCTCTCCGGCTCCGTCAGGTCCTCCACGCCGTAGGTACGGCTGGAGAAGGAATCGATGGAGGGAGAATGATCTGCCGTGATGCCCCAGTCCGTGCAGACGACGCCGTCATAACCCTCTTCGCCGCGCAGCATGTCCTTTATGATGTACCTGTTGTAGGAATTGCCCTTGTTTTCCGGCGTAACATTCCAGGATACGGAATAGTACGGCATGACGGCCGCCGCCTTCCCCGTAGGGCCGGAAAGCCTGAACGCCCCTTGGGTAAAGGGTATCTTGTGCATCTCGAAATTGTCTGCCGGGTATACGTTATACTTGCCGAAGGGATAGTGCGCGTCGCGCCCGCCCTCTCCTGTGCCGCCGCCTGGCCAGTGCTTTACCATGGTGTTCACGCTCTGGCTGCCCCAACCTGTCTCCTCGCCCGGCGTGGTCTGCATGCCGTCGCAGTAGGCGCGCACCATTTCCACAGAGAGCTCCGTGTCCTCGCCCAAGGTGTCTGCCAGCCTCTGCCAGCGCGGCTCCGTGCACAGGTCGATCTGCGGGCCAAGCGCCGTGGCGATGCCCAGCGCCCTGTATTCCCGGGATGCCTTTTCCGCGAAATCCCTCACAACGCCCGGGTCAAAGCAGGCGGCAAAGCCCAGGCCCTCCGGCCAGCGGCTCACATCCGAGCCCGCCGTCCTGTACTCCGCGCCGGTATCCCTGGCGCCGCTGCGAGGATCGGAGGAGATATTGACGGGGATCGCGTGCGGGAGATGCTCCGCGCAGGCCTGCAGTCCGTTGCTCCACCGGGCGGATGTCTCCGCATCCTTCACACGGGTGAGCAGTATGTGGCGTATGTTCTCCTGCAGGAGGAACCCCTTCTGCTGGTCCGATATCGCGCTGGGCTCCACCCCTGCCTCCGCGAAGGACTTGCCCCCGAACGTGCCCGGGAAAGGTCCGCCCGGCATCGGCGGCACCATCTGATGCGGAGAATACAGCATGAGCCCTGCGATCTCATCCACCGTCATACGCCCTGCCAGGTCCTTTGCCCGTTCCAGGGCAGGCAGCCGCCAGTCTTCATAGGGCAGCAGCTCCCCGGTGCGCTCCATATCCTTGAAGAAGAATCCGTCCTTTTCGATGAGCGGCATATCTTCCGTGCAGGAAAGGCGCCTCCCGCCCTCCTGTTCGATGCGGACAAAGCCTTCCATCTGTGTCTTTTTCATACCGGTCCTCCTGACTGATCGACTCGAAAGTATTTACTTGAAAGACCATTCTTATGATATCCGCTCATCCCATGAAAAAACCGCGCCACGGCAGAGCGTCGCGGAAATCATATTTCCTGTCCAGAGCACGGCTGAACAGGCCTATCAGCGTGCCGTTGACGAGCGCGCACAGCACCGTGCCGGCCTTTACTCCCTCAAAATGGCCGAAGCCGAAAAACAGGAAGGAAAGCGCGATGCCCAGAAGGCAGCTGGCGATATCGTATACCGTCTTTGTTCTGCCGATATCCGCGTGCGCTTTTCCCGCGATCTCCTTTACGAACAGCTCATACGCCTCCGGCGGAAGGTAGGTATGGAACAGCAGCGCCACGCCCGCCGAGCAGACGATGATCCCCGCCGTATAATAGGCGCACCGCCACGCGATGCCGGAAAACGGTATCAGCCCCGCCAGGATCATCGCCCCGTCGAGGAGAAAGCCGTAGATCACCGCCGTGGCGAAGGAGAAGAGATACCCCCTCCTGAACCGCTTCATCACAAGGGAAAGTATGGCCAGCAGCACGGCCTGGAACACGTATTCCGACATGCCGAAGCTGAAAAACGGCACGTGCTTCACCACCGCCCTGTGCAGGATATACGCGGGCGCCACCACCATGGACATGCCGAAATCCGCTTTTTCCATCAAAGCCGTGGCGGCAGCGAGTATCGCAAGCCCCAGTGCATAGGAAAGCTCCGTATAAAAGACCTTCTTCCGTTCCATACAACATACTCCCTCATGAGTGTTTTTACCGTTTAATACAGAAACGGAAAAAGATAGACGATATGACCCAACAGATCAGGATCTCCGCGAATATTATGCAGGAAATGACAGCCTGCCGTCGATTCACACCAGCATCAGTATAACTATATCACAGCGGAAAATCAATCCTATCATTTATTTTCATATATCACAATGTGATCGTGCTATTTTTGCTATTTTTTGCGCTTTTCCGTGTAAAACAACGTCATAGGATAAACAGCAGTCCAAAGACCGCCATAGGGCCCATTTCGATCGCCTCTCCCGCTTTCTCATATCGTTTTTGCCGTATCGATAACCGAAAACGCAGCGGCAGCATCCCGCTGCCGCCGTAGTCTCTCCCTTGCAGCCGTCTGCTTGATCCTTGCTCCGCTCCCAGAGAGTATCGCCTAAGTCCGTCTCCCCGCGGCACCGGCCATGGAAGGGGAAACGCCCCTCCAGGTTGGTATACCCAAGGGGAAGAAGCCTTCGTTCTGCTCTGAAAGCTCTCCACGGAAGGGGGGGGAAAAAACCTTACCGGACCGGGACTCCGGAGGTGCCGCAGGCGCCGTAGGAATCCCTAACTATTATAAATATAAAAAAATGGTGTGTTTTTTGAAAGTCTTAGTGCGGTAAAAAAAAGGTATACCACGCCACGTACCTGGTATACCACGACACGTGCGGCAGGAGCACGACGCGTACATGGTATACCACGCCGCGTACGACGGGAGCACGACGCGTACATGGTATACCACGCCACGTGTGAATTGCCGGTTACCCCAATAGAGTGAAGCGAGAAATCATGCACAAACCCACTGGGTTGAGTAGGAGCGGTAATGACTGCGCCTTTAGGCGAGGATCGGTACTGAATGCGCCTTAGGCGGGGTTTGGTACTGAATCGATGCCCTGTGGGCATCGAGAGCCAAACCAGACCGAGCCCGCAGGCGAGACATCCACAGTGTGGATTCAGAGCCGTGCCTGACCAAGCCCGCAGGCGAGACACCGCAGGCGAGAACGGCGTCTACGCCGCCACGGTCC
>DBXA01000082.1:0-296 GCA_002309235.1 Christensenella sp. UBA1224
GCGTGTTGTGCGCGTGCGCGATCCGGACCCGCAGCCCGGCGTCTTTGGCGCTTTGAAGGGCGTAATACCCCATGGCTTCGTTGTGCGCGTGTATGATCCGGATATCGGGATCACTCCGCAGCAGATCGGCCACATATCGCCTGTATCGGGGGAAATGCAGTGGGTTGAGGCCGGGGCTTATGAAGACCCGCCCTCCCATGGCGCGTATTTCCGCGTCGTATTCTCCTATGTCCGGTTTGTTGGCCAGGAAGTCAAACTGGATCCGGCCCAGGTCCATCTCCCGGTAATAGTTCATC
>DBXA01000082.1:331-2396 GCA_002309235.1 Christensenella sp. UBA1224
GCAGCACACGAAGCATCTTTCCCAATCCTCCCGTCGCTCTTTCGCCGCGGCGCCTGCCGCTTATTTCCCGCCGTCCATCCGGCGAAGGACCTGATAAGTCCGCTCACAGTTCAGCTCATCCCGTACCGGGTAAAAAGCCTCCAGGCGGTCCCGGTATTCCTTCTGCATCCGGAAACCGTTCCCGACGCATTCATATACGGCATCCACCAGCGCCTCCTGCGTCCGGACGACAGGGCCGAAGCCGTGCTCCTCATAGGAGAAATAACCTTCCTGGTAATGGAATTTCCGGAATTCATCCATATCGAACTGGTAGTAGATCACCGGCTTTTCCATATAACCGGCATCGAAAAAAACGCTGGAATAATCCGTGATCAGCANNCAGCGCATCAGCAGCGTCTGGACGTCGTGGTCCCGCCAGCCTGCCAGTATGATCCGATCCGAAGGAGACCTGAATTTATCCAGCTCTTTCTGCATTTCGATATGGGGATAAAAGATCAGCTTGAGATCGCGCTCCTCCAGGAGTCTGAGCAGGCGCGCATCTTCCAGCATGGACTGGAACCGCCGGTAAAAAGCCGTCTCATAGAACCGCTCCCCCTGGGGATAATCCGAACCGCGCCATGTCGGCATCACAAGTATCTCATTGGAGGGAGCGTTTCCCCGGGTGAGATTGTCAAAGCGGCAAAGCCCCGTGTATTGGATGACCCCTTCCGGAAAGCCGAATTCGGAAACGAGGTAATCGTATTCCAGCTTGCCGCCGCTGGCAAAGAAATCGACCTTCAGGTTCGGATACCTCATCCACTTCATCTCGTCCTTGATGATCCCGTGCTGCAGGAAGATCTGCTTTCCCCTCGGATGTATCCCGATCCGGCGCAGGTGGTAATACGCCATCAGGTCAGGCGCGCAGGGCTGCACGTGGGTGCTGATCAGCATGTCGGCCGCAAGGTACATGAGATAGTGCTTGAGAGATCTCCATGCCGCGGTCCTGCCGAGCTGCGCGACCTTGCCGCGGTCCGGACTGGTCCTGTCGATGACATAACACGCGTTGACCTGCGGCTGGCGTTCCCGCAGGTAACGGAAAAACCAGTACGCGTTGTCCCTGGCGTCGAACCCGCGCTCCATCACCAGCCAGAGATGACGGTAAGCCGGATTTGTCTTTCTCAGTACCACGGCGGCAGGCCAAAGCACGGCAAGGAGGAATACATTCTTCAGGTAAACCGGGAGCCGTTTCAGTTTGTTCAGCATTTCCGCATCATTCTCCCATCTCGATCAGCCGGATCTCGCCGGCCGCCTCTTCCGCGGTAGGCGCTTTCCACTTTTCCTGTTCCCGCGCCTCCCTGATCCGGTAATTGTAACTCATGGGGATCAGCCTGAGGCCGATACAGCTCCAGAAATAGAAGGCGGTGTTGTCCGTCAGGTATGTCACGGTCATATAGGACAGGATCGCCATATACAGTATGCCGGTCTCCGCGTCATGACGCTTCCTCATCCAGTAGGCGGGATACAGGATATAGCTGATGCCCGCCCACAGGGTGAACCCCAGCGCGCCCAGTTCTATGAAGATCTTCAGGATATCGTTGTGCAGCGGGTACGCGCGGTTGATGAGCCCTTCGCTGTGCCACATGTTCACAAGATCCGTCACGGCTTCAAAGCCCAGCCCCTTCCATAAGGGGGAGAGCTCATAGTAGTCATTGGGCAGGCTCCACAATACGTCGCGGCCCATCATATCGACTCCGAGCGACTGGAGGAACGCCACCAGTATACCGGACCTTGTCAGGTAGAGGTACAGATAGAAGAACAGGAACAGGGCGATCCCGGTCGCCGGGATAAGCTTATCCGGTTTCCGGGACACGCGGACCAGCTTTACGTACGCGCATACGAGGAGAACGGCCGGCAGGACGCTGCGCTTCAGCCCCAGCACCATGAAAAAGACGGAAAGGATCACGCCGCACCGCCGCATCCGCTTTTCCGGCTTCGAGCCTTTCGGGGCGAACATCATGTAATAGATAAAAAACTGTCCGAACAGGAAGGTGATGTCGTGGATCTCCAGCGCGCGCATGAACCCTTC
>DBXA01000082.1:2510-2633 GCA_002309235.1 Christensenella sp. UBA1224
AACAGGTAATTGACGGCCCTGTCCTCAAAAAGATAGCACATGAAGACGCAGTAGACGATGGTGATCGTCTGGAACAGGATCTTCTGGCCCGCCCTGCTGATAGACGCCATCTTTGAGAAATCC
>DBXA01000082.1:2678-5288 GCA_002309235.1 Christensenella sp. UBA1224
AATATGGGGAAATATCCCAACGCTTTCCGGAGCTTGCCGAAATCGGCGGCCACGAGAAAGTTCATAAAAGCGCAGACGATCGTCCCTAAGACGATCGCCTTGGGGAGCCCTCCGAGCGCGTTGTTGAGGATCTTCCAGTCCCCGAGACCGGCGAGGACGGTGCAGGCAACGGCAAGGAACGCGACAAATGCCGGGCATTTCTTCCTCGTTTCCTGCAGTATCCCGCTGTCAGCGATGCTTTGCGGGAGTTTGCTGCCCGTCACGGCCTTTCCCCCCGGACACCTGTATCCGCTCGGTCCTCTCGTGCGCTGTCCCCGGAGGCACGCTGCGAAACGGGTGCGATCTCACCTGTATGCATCCTTTGCATGGCAAGGCGGAGAAGATCCCTGATCTCGAAGACGCTGTCCGCGTTTGAGACCGCTTTGCCGCAGACATAGCGGACCGCGTATTCCGGGTTCAGCTTATTGTATTTCTCGACCTGGCGTGCGATCGCCTCCAGGATCACATCCAGCTTTTCCGGTGAGCAATCCTGGAAGAAGGCGAAGAAGACGCCGCTGCCGTTATACCCCACAAATCCGTACAGGTCGCCGAAGCTCTTTAAGATCATCGCGAAATTCTTCAGCACTTCATCGCCGACAGCGCGCCCGTATTCACTTGACAGGCTGCTCAGGGAATCCATTCTCAGCGCCGCGCAGGAGAAATTATCATTCAGGATCCTGTCCGACCATTCGGCGATATACGCGTCGCATCCGGCCCTGTTCGGCAGCTGGACCGTCTTGTCCACATACCGGAAATAATCCACAAAGTCGAGCGCCCGTCCCAGAAGTACGGCTCCGACGCCGCCCACCAGCGCAAACAGCACGATCGCAAGAGCGAGGTACAGTTTGATGTTCACTGCCTGCCTGACGTTGATGCTGCTGATCATCGTCAGGTAATTCGCGCTCAGCTGGCGGTTCAGTTCATACCCCGTATCCTCCACGTACCGGTAGTATTCATTCGCCAGGTCCGCGCAGTGGTCTATCTTTCCGCAGATCTCTTCGGGGCTGTAGGTTTTCCGCCCCTTCGCGCGGCCTGCGCCTTCAAATACGGAGAGCAGGTATTCCTTGTGCTCCTTTTCAATCGTCTTCTGGCGGATATCGATGTTCAGGTCCACGTATTCCCGGATCAGCTCGTCATACGTCGTTTCTTTATTGCCGCTGTGATCGCGGTCATACTCTACAGCCTTCAGGATGGATTCCGTTGCGTTGTCCGCGCTCTGGTAATGGTAATCCATCATTTCCTTGTTGCGCACGCTGTAGTTGTCGATCAGTTTTTTCAGGTAATCGGCGCGTTCCTGCCTATTTTCGATATACAGCTGCATGTCCTCGCAGTCTTTCGTCAGCCGGCTCGTCATCAGGTCGATATCGGTCGTCTCCGCGTCGGCCAGTATGGCGGCATACAGGCTCGGGATCTCGTAATCGTACAAAAAGCTGTATAAGCGGTACAGGTCGTTGTACGTATATCCCGTTTCCACAGACCGGAAATACGGATAGGCTGCTCTTTTGCTGAGCAGATAGTCCAGCATCTCGGAAACGGAATCGTCCAGCACCTGCGTGCTTTCCATATAATCGTAATTCCCTTCCGAGAGCACGGAAACGCCGTTGCTCTGCAGCTGTTCCTCTACGTATTTTTCGGCGTAAAACTCATAATAGTTTTTGATGATCGCGTCCAGCATGTTCCAGGCGTAGCTTTCGCCGGTATCGCTGCTGCCGACGTAATACACCCGATAGGTATCCGTGACGAAGGAGGGTTCCTCGCCCTTTTCCAGCAGCGCTTCACTCAGCTTCTGCTGCGTTTCCGGAATGACTTCCTCGACATAGCAGCGGGAGCGGACGGAATCGATATTGGACTTGTATCCCAGGTCCGCCAGTGCGGCGTCGATCACCGTGGAAGAATAGATCTCCTCCACGTTCAGGGGGCTCCCGTCCGGCGTATAGCCCTCTTTGGCCCCGTCGTTGGTATACTGGATGACCGTGGAAGCGATGTAGCGCTGCTGCGTCTTTCCGTAGAAAAAGATCGCCAGGGAACCGATAAGGGATATAAGAAAGATCAGCAGGCTGAATTGCTTCAGATAACGCAGGATACTGAATTTTCTCATATTTTCTTCTCCTTGTCCGAAAGGAAGGACTTGAGGAATACGCAGGCGAACGCCGCGGCCATGACAAGCACGGCGCAAAGGAGGGAGGGAACGAGGCCGATCTCGTCCGCAAAGCCCGCGCCGTCATCACTGAAGCCGATATAGTTCCTTGCCTTCGCGCTCGTATACGCGCTGTCCGCCGCCTGTATATCCTCGGCGAGCTTATCCAGCGACGCCTCCATCTCACGGATCATGGCGTCGGCTTTTTCCGTTTTTGCCTTGTCGGACACATTTGCCCCCAGCTTTTCCGCCAGGTAGGCGTTATACTCGATCCGTTCCATCCGTTCCGACGCGCCCGTGAGCTGCGCGTCCGCGTGGACAGCCATATTGTCCATCCCCGTTTTGGTCCTGGACATGTAATACTTCATCGTCTGGTCCTGGGTAGGGATCATGACGACGGCGCTCATGGCGGCATCGTACAGTTCGATCCCCTT
>DBXA01000082.1:5354-12561 GCA_002309235.1 Christensenella sp. UBA1224
TCCGCCCTGTCGTTCGCGATGCCGTTTTCGATGATATAGGAGCGCAGCTTTGCGAGGTCATAGGTATAAAAGTTGCTGACCCGCTGTTCCAGAGCGGAGAAGGTGATCCCGGTATCCGGGTCCCGGTAGTTCTTGCTCTCCCGCCTGCGAAGCTGCACGTATTTCTCCAGCTGGCTGCACTTAAGCTCCAGCAGGTCGGCCGCCATCAGGTACTCGCCGTTGAAATTCAGGCCTTCGGCATCGAAGGACAGTATGGAGTGGTTGTACCCGTAGTGCTCCACGAAGTATTCACGGTATGCTTTGCACAGGAGCGACAGCATGTCTTCCGCGGTCCTTCCGGCGATCCTGCCGTCGTTTGTGAACCTGACGACAAACGAGGTGCTGATGTAATTCACGCTGCCGCTGATATTTTTATCGTGCGTCGCCTGTACGCTGACGCATTCGCTCAGTTCATCCGCTGTTATCTTGCCTTCCAGGTCGGCGTAACCGATCAGCCGCTCCATCACATCGAAGCTTCGGATCTCAAAGATGTTGAACCGCGTCCGGTTGGGCGTCAGGCCCCGGGAAGCTTCCTCGTAATCCAGAGAGAGTATCGTGCTCGCCGTCTGAAGGCTTCTGGAATAATTCAGGCCGCAAAGGGCTATGGTAATGACGAGGAAAAAAACAAGGACGACGAATCTGTGCTTCCGGAACGCCGTCAGGGCGTTCCGCACGCTGCTCCAGCCCTTGCCGGAAATACCTGACGCAGCCGCGTACCCGGCTGTCCCGGATCGTTTTTTCTCTTTCATTGTTTCTCCTTCCCGCCTCTGAAGCCGCCCGGCTGCAAGCGCCGCTTTGCTTCATCATCCGGCTGTCCGTACGGCTGATGCCCTGCGGAACCGTTCAGTACCGGTTGATGTCGATCACGACCAGCTCAGGAATATTGTTGATTCGCGGCGGGAATGGCTTGGAATCGCCGAGTCCCGCGCTGATGATGAGCGTCTGCTGATTGTCCAGAGTGTATCTCCCCGCGGTGAAATGCGGGAAAAAGCCTTCTTCCTGCGAATACAGGCCGCCAAGGTAGGGGAGATCCACGATCCCGCCGTGCACGTGTCCCGCGATCCCCAGATCGAAGCCGTATACGGACAGCTGTGTTTTGAAGAGGACCGGGATGTGCGCCATGAGAATAGTGTACGCGGATGGATCGATCTCGGTTTTTTCCATAAAGTCGCGCCCGCCGTATTCTTCAAACCCGTAGGATGTACCTTCCACCCCGATCAGCCGGATGGTATCCCTTCCGATCCGGACCGTTTCCGCGGCGTTTCGCAGCAGCTTCAGCCCGGCGCTTTCGAATTTTCCGGGCAGGTCAGTGTCATTTTGGTAATAGATGCGTTCGCTTTCGTGGTTGCCGAGGATCCCGTAGCAGGGCGCGATCCCGGACAAGGCCGCCACAAGGTCCAGCACGGGCTCGTAATCATCCTCCTCCCGGATGACCATGTCGCCCGCAAAGAGGATGAGATCGGGCTTCAGGGCGCGAAGGTCTGAGATCAGGACCTCGCTGTCTTTCCCGTATTCCCTGTCATGGATATCGGAGATCACCGCGACCCGGATATTGCCGCTGACTTTTCTTGAGGTCTCCTGATAAAAGTGTATCCTGTAATGCGTCTTAGTATACTGCGCGTAAATGAAAACAGCCGTGCCGGTGATGACCGCCAATATGAGTAAAAAGCTCAGGATGCGAAGCAGCACCCTCAGAAATCCGTGTTTTTTCCTGCCCGTATGCTTCGGCACGGCAGGCCTTGCCGCGGTCCCTGTTTTCATGGATATACTTTCTCCTGTTTTATCGGATGATATCGCGCTGAACCGACATCTGATGATTCTAAAATTATATCACCGTCCATCTGCCTTCGTAAACATGGGACGCTGGTTTTTTTCGCTCAGGCGGCATTTCGGGGAAAATACCCGCCGTTTTCCTTTCTGCGCGGCGCAGCGCCCTCTTCGCGGGGCGTCCCTGTCGCTCTGGCGAATGGGACTGAAACGTGAAACCAAAAAGCCCCCCAGTCTGAGGATCGGGAGCTTTGCCGTACCCGTGCTGCCGAAACAGCGGGGCTGTCTTCGGCGTAAAGGAGCAGGGCTTCGGCTGCGGGTATTCTATTGGATATTTCCGGCAATACCGGCCGGCGGGAGCGGGGGAATCAGGATCCGGCGGAAGGCCAGTCTTCCTTTTTCAGCATATTCACGGCTTCTTCCTCGATCGTGCCGAACATCGTCTTATATGTGCCTAACGCGTAGTGCCTGAAACCGAATTTTTCCTGGACGCGCCTGGAACGGCTGTTTGAAAGGAAATATCCGCAGAAAATGACATCCAGGCCGATCTCCTCAAAAAGGTACCGGATGGCCTCCCTGACCGCTTCCGGCATCAGGCCCTTCCCCAGTATTCCTTTGAAAGGGCATATCCGATCTCCCGGCATCGTTTATCCTGACATATGGGAAACCGCTCTTCGTCATACTTTTCGATCCCCAGGGAGCCGATCGCTTTTCCCCGGTATTCGAGGGCAAACGTCTTCCTGCCTTCGATAAAGCGGTCCGGGGCGGCGCGGGATCCCCCTTTGTCCGCGTGCGGCTTCCATCCGGCCTGCGCCGTCGACCGAGGCATAGGCGTAGAGATCGTCCAGATCCGACTGCCGCCACGGGCGCAGGACCAGGCGTTCCGTTTTCAGGATCGTATCGCTGATATCGATCAGGGTATCCATGCTGCCATCCCCCTCAGGCGCTGTGCTCCGCCGCGGCGCTTTCCCGTATCTCCTCCCAGTCACGGCACCTCAGGTAATTGCCGTTCGGAAAAGCGGACTGCCTGTTCCAGGGCCTGTCGAAGACCATCACCCGGATACCCGGCAGGTGATCGAAAAACCGGAAGGCGAGGGGAGAATCCTCAACCGCGAGATCGAACTTCATTTTGTAATAATCCTCGAGGGAGAGGCTGAAGCCGGTGTTCTTCGAAGGATCTTCCCTGCCGTATTTATCCAGGCAGTACAGCTTTACATCCCGGAGAGCGTGCCTGTCGAGCCACTCGCGGGACGGCTCGTAACAGCGGTACGGGCGGCCGGTGATGACGGATACTTCATGCCCGCTTCCGATCCACCCGTTTATGACCGCCGATGCCCCGGGTGTCTCCCGGCAGGAGAGCAGCTCCTCCGGCTCGTGTCCTTTGATAAGCAGCAGCTCATACTGTTCATCCGTCAGGTCAAAGGCCTTTTGGAGGTTGAAGTACCGCATGTCCTCATAGGGGACATGCTTTCCGAACAGTTCGTAAACGAGCCTGGAAAAAGCTTTTCCGGTCTCGCACAGGCAGTCGTCAAAATCGACGTAGATATTCACAGGCGTCACACATCCTTGCTTTTTTCGGGGCGCGCAGCTGCCGCGGCGTTCCCGCTTCCCATTCCTGACGCGTGATCGCGCAGGTACAGGAAACGGTGTTCCCGGGATCCGCATATCCCTTTATTTCCTCATACCGGCTGCTGCGGCGGCGGAACAGGAGGCGCTTGGTCCCGGTCACGGCATGTACGCCATTTCGCCCTTTTCATTCTCGACAGATAGATCATGTTCAGAAATATAGCAGAATCCCGCGGGAAATACAATGGCTTTCAGCCCAGCGTCCGGAATTTCACAATGCCTGTCAGGGCCGACGCTTCGCCGAAGCCTGCTGTCCTGCGCAGACGGCGCCCTCATTGCATTGCAATTCTGAAAGGGATGGTATAAAATGAGGTCAGATCATAAAGATGCGGAGGCGGTATGTCATGAATATCATTCCCAGGCTGTCAGGCCCGGTGAAGGAGACCGGGGGCGTGTTCCGCCCGGCTTTGCCTCTGGGCTATACGGGAGATTGCCCCTTTGCCGACCAGTTTCCCATGGTCCTTTCCGGGGAACCTCAACTGTCCTTTGATACCGATGCGGCTATCCCAGAAGAGGGCTGCCGCCTTACCGTGACCGGAAGCGGTGTCTCCATTGCCGCCTCCTCCCGCGCGGGGCATTATTACGGCCTGCAGACACTGTTCTGGGTGCTGCGGGCACAAGGGGAGATCCCCTGCGGCGTGTTTGAGGATGCGCCGAGATACCCATACCGCAGCTTCCAGCTGGACGTCAGCCGCCATTTCTTCCCTCTGGACGAGGTGAAAAAGCTGGTGGACCAGTGCGCGAAGCTGAAGCTCAACACCTTCCACTGGCATCTGAGCGATGACCAGGGCTACCGGATCGAGAGCAGGAGGTTCCCAAAGCTCAATGAGATCAGCTCCTGGCGGGATGAGAACGGGAAGACCGTTGGCGGCTTCTATACCCACGAGGAGATACGGGAGCTGGTGGCTTATGCGGCTGCCCGGTGCGTACAGGTCATACCGGAGATCGACCTGCCCGGCCACACCAGCGCCATCACGGCAGCTTACCCGGAGCTGTGCTGCAGCGGCATGCAGGGCAGGGTGGAATCCACTCCCGGCATCTATCCCCGCATCCTCTGCGCAGGCGAGGAAAAGGTATACGCTTTCCTGAAGGACCTGCTGGAGGAGGTCATCCCCCTGTTCCCAGCGCCTTATTTCCATATCGGCGGGGACGAGGCCCCCAAATCCGAATGGAAGAAATGCCCGAAGTGCCAGGCGATGATGCGCGCGCACGGCCTGCGGGATGAGGAGGCCCTGCAGGCATACTTCATCGCCCGACTGGAGGATCAGCTGGAAGAGCACGGGAAGACTGCCATCGGCTGGAACGAGATACTGGCCAGCGGTATGACGAAGCAGACCACCATCGCCCAGTACTGGACAGACCGCGGAGCGGAATACTCCGCCAGGGAGATCCCAAAGGGGAGACGCTTTATCTTTTCCAACGTATCCTCCTTCTACCTGGACTATGACCCGGCTATCGTATCCCTGCGGGGGACGTATTCCTATGAGCCCATGATCCCCGGGGGCGAGGCAGTGCGGCAGGAGCAGATACTTGGCCTGGAAGCACCCATGTGGACAGAGCAGATCGTATCGCCCCGCCGCCTGGAGGAGATGATATTCCCAAGGCTGGCCGCCCTGGCGGAGAATGCCTGGACGAAGGACAAGGATTATGAGGACTTCCTCAGCCGCCTCCCCGCCTGCTATAAGCTGTGGGAGGAGGAGGGCGTCGCCGCCTATGACTGGGAAAAATCCGTACATCCCACGGCATTTGAAGGGGCGCGCGCCCTTTTGCAGCAGCTGCGCCGCTGGATGTTCAACTATCCGGCGGAGACGGTGAACGCAGCCCTGCTCGCACAGGCCGACCGGCTTTCCGCCCATCCGGAGCAGGCCGAAAGGAACCCGATCTTTTCCCCGACATTCACCCCGGAGGAAAACCGGGCCGTTGCCCGGGAGTTTATCCGTCTGGTCCATCAGGAGCTGGATTAAGAAAAAGCGGGGCAGGGGAAGAAGGGCATGATAGGCAATGAACGGCCTCTTCCGGCCCTGATCCGGAAACCGATACCGAAAGACTGACCCCGGCAAACAAAGGCCGCTGCCCGGACAAGGGCAGCGGCTTTTATCGGTACGGAAAACGCGGCGGCGCATGGCCTGTCATTCCATGGAACAGGTGACCCGGCGCGGCCCGGGGATCAACGATGGAACCGTTTTCCCCCGGTTTTACCCCGTATAGGGTCATGGATGTGCATCTCAGGCTCTTCCACCCCGGAACAGCTCTTATCGCACGTGTCGTGCTGACCCGTGTACGCGGCATGGTGATGCCGCACGTGTCGTGGGTATACCGTGTACGTGTCGTGTTCCTATCGCACGTGTCGTGGTATACCAGGTACGTGTCGTGTTCCTGTCGCACGTGTCGTGGTATACCAGGTACGTGTCGTGGTCCTGCCACACGTGGCGTGGTGTATCGGGCACATGCCGTGCTCCTGTCGCACGCGGCGTGGTATACCTGGTACGCGTCGTGCTGTTGCACGCGTCGTGCTGACCTATGTACGTGTCGTGCTGTTGCACGCGGCGTGCTGACCTATGTACGTGACGTGGTGCTGTCGCACGTGTCGTGCTGACCCATGTACGCGGCGTGGTGCCGTCGCACGCGTCGTGCTGATCCATGTACGCGGCGTGGTATATCGGGCACGTGTCGTGCTCCTGTCACACGTGTCGTGGTATACCTGGTACGTGTCGTGCTCCTGTCACACGTGTCGTGGTATACCTGGTACGTGTCGTGTTCCTGTCGCACGTGTCGTGGTATACCTGGTACGTGTCGTACTTCTGTCGCACGTGTCGTGCTGACCTATGTACGTGTCGTGCTCCTGCTGCTCGCGGCATGCTGACTCTTCGGGGTTTACCGTTATTCCGGATGCGTTTATCCGATACCATACAGGCAGTAAACACGAGACAGGTATATACACTTTTTTTATATATAAATAGGAAAGGATTCCTACAGCGCCTGCGGCGCTTCCGGAATCCCGGCATGGCAGGGGTGCTTTCCCCCTCCATGGCAGGGGTGTTTTTCCCTTCCATTGCCGGTGCTTCGGGGAGAGGAATCCTCTGTTCCTCGTTTTTCAGTATTCATTCCATTGTTTTCCTTCCCCTCCATGGACCGAATGTATGTAACGGAACGCAATAGAAGGAAGGGGACGCGGCTGACCGGCTGGGCGAACGCGCATATGGTCCGCGCGGCACTGCGCTTTTGCAGGAAATATATGAATAGATTATAGTAGAACAATTCTGCACGCCATTTGGCGCTTTTTTTGCTTTTTTGGGTTAACGAAGTATTAACAAATGCGCATGTTTCACTCACTGAAACATAGGTGTTAACTCCATGTTAAGCAATTTTCGGGAAATGGCCTATTTTAGGGATGCGAGGCTAAAAATACTGGTAAATATGATGCGTTATAGGGAAACGATGCCAAAATTTAGCATTTTTTGAATGAAAGACCCGAAAAATCTATGTTTCACTAAGTGGTACTCTCAGAAAGATGATAAAAAAGTATCATATACATGTGCTGAGGAAAAAACGAACGCGGGATGCGGAACAGAGAAATGGAAAAGATGGATTTGGAAACAGGAGTGCGTAAAACGGCACATAAACGGGGTAAGGATGGTCCTGTAAACGGGAAGGCGGCCTTCGGCCTGCCGCTACGACAGACCGTGAAGATCAAACAGACAAAGCATTGGGGCGCATGCGCCGCAGCGGAAAAGAGACGCCCGTACAAACAGGAACGTGGCGGCGTAGACGCCGC
>DBXA01000082.1:12571-14167 GCA_002309235.1 Christensenella sp. UBA1224
GTATAGACGGGCGGCGCATGCGCCGCCAGCGGAGATGAAAAGCATGATGCAGACAAAGGGGACGGCCCTTCGGGCGCGATATGTGCCTGCAGCACGAGAGGGGAATGGCCCTTCGGGCGCGATATGCCGCCGATGGCGGCGCGATATGTGCTGCGCACGCGATATGCCCTACAGGCGCGATATGTGCCTTCGGCACGAGAAGGGACCCCGGACACGCAGAACGAAGTGAGTAAGGAAGAATCTGCAAACAGGTGGCGGCGTAGACGCCGCCGCTACAGACGGACCGGGAAACTCGAACAAGCTGTGATTTGGCGGCGCATGTGCCGCAGCAGAAAAGGGACGCCTGTACATACAGGAACGATGGCGGCCTTCGGCCTGCCGCTACGGCAGACAAAGATGCTTTGACAGGGTATAGACGGGCGGCGCATGCGCCGCATCAGATTAGAGACGCCTGTACATACAGGAACGTGGCGGCATTGATGCCGCCGCTACGACAGAACGAGAAGATCACACGAGCTTTGGGTTTGGCGGCGCATGCGCCGCTGCGGAAATGAGGAAAAGGAATGAACAGGATACGATGGATCCTGCGCGTTACGGGAAAGCATGAATGAAGGTGAAGAGCATGGCGGAGAGGAATGAGAGAGTGGAGGCGGCGCTTGCTTACGCTGCGAAGGGGCTGGCGGTGATCCCGGTATTCGGGATAAAAAACGGGAAATGCGCCTGCGGGAACCCGGATTGTGAGCACCCCGGGAAGCACCCTATGACAGGGAACGGCGTGAAAAGCGCTACGACGGACGAACAGAAGATCAGGTACTGGTTCGAAAAGTGCCCGGGGGCCAATATCGGCATCGCGACAGGCAGGATATCCGGGATATGGGTGCTGGATATCGACGGGCTCAAGGGATACCAGAGCTATGACCGGCTCACGGACAGGCTGGATGACCCGGGAGACAGCTGGATCGCCGAAACGGGCGGCGGAGGCGCGCACCGCTATTACAGGTATCCGGAAAACGTGGAATGCGTGCGCAGCAAAACGGCCCTGGTCGAGAATATCGATATCCGCGGGGACGGCGGGTATGTGATAGCACCGCCATCCGATCATATATCGGGGAATCCGTACACCTGGGCGGTAGACCCGGAGATGAACGAACTGGACTATTGCGTCGAAGCATGGGACCGGGCCTTCCGGAAGGCGGGCGTATTCGAGCAGAGCAGCGCGGCCGGACCGGAACCGGAGGAAGGGGAAAAGGTAGACCGGATACCCAGGGGGATGCGCAACGATACGCTGTTCAAGATGGCGACGGGACTGCGGAGCAAGGGGTATACGGGTACGGAGATACAGGCCTGCCTGAGCGCGGCCAACAGGCTGCGGTGCGACCCGCCGATATCGGAGAGGGAAGTGGCGCATATCGCGCAGTCGGCTGTCAAATATGACAGGGGAAAGGGTGTCGCGGACGGGATAAAGGAAGACCCGAAAACCTACAAGCTTTCCGATATCGACCTGAACAGCATGGAAGGGCCGAGCTGGATATGGGAAAACAGGCTATCGACGGGGCTTGCCCTGCTGGCGGGCGCGCCGAAGATCGGCAAGAGCTG
>DBXA01000192.1 GCA_002309235.1 Christensenella sp. UBA1224
TTGTTGATCTTTCCGCCGAGAGCGAACACCTTTGTGCCCTTGGACTTCTCGGTTCCGATGGAGCTGTACCAGTCGGCGCCTTTCAGGATGATCTGTGCGATGTTGGCATAGGTCTCAACGTTATTGAGCATTGTGGGCTTTTCGAACAGACCCTTTACCGCCGGGAAGGGAGGACGGGTCGTCGGTTCGCCGCGCTTGCCTTCGATGGAATGCATGAGGGCCGTCTCCTCGCCGCAGACGAAAGCGCCTGCGCCAAGGCGGATGAACAGGCGGAAATTGAAGCCTGTGCCCAGTATGTTCTCACCAAGCAGGCCGTACTCTTCGGCCTGGCCGATCGCTACCTGAAGGCGCTTGACGGCGATGGGGTACTCCGCACGTACGTAGATATAGCCTTCGCTCGCGCCGATCGCGTAACCGGCGATCGCCATAGCCTCGATGACGGAATGCGGATCGCCCTCAAGGATGGAACGATCCATGAACGCGCCNNGGGTCGCCCTCGTCAGCGTTGCAGGCAACGTATTTCTGGTCGTTCACGCTGTTGTAGGCGAACTTCCACTTCATGCCGGTCGGGAAGCCGGCGCCGCCGCGTCCGCGCAGGCCGGATTTGAGCACTTCATCGATGACCTGCTCGCGCGTCATGGTGGTCAGCGCCTTTTCCAGGGCGCGGTAGCCGTCCATCGCGAGGTATTCATCGATGTTCTCCGGATCGATCACGCCGCAGTTGCGCAGCGCGATACGCCTCTGGTGCTTATAGAAGTTGATATCTTCAAGAGCCTTTTCGGCATTCTGTTCCCTGGTCGCATGGTCGGTGTAAACAAGATGCTCCACCTTGCGGCCCTTGAGCAAATGCTCGGAAACGATCTCCTCGACATTTTCGGGCTTAACGCGGCTGTAGAAGGTACCGTCCGGATAGACGATAACGACCGGACCGGCCTCACACAGGCCGAAGCAGCCGGTGCGGATGACCTTGACTTCCTTTGCAAGGCCATACTCTTCGATCTTCTGTTCAAACAGCTCGATCAGCTTTGCGGAACCGGAAGAAGAGCATCCAGTACCACCGCAGACGAGCACGTGTGCGCGATAAATATCCATGTCTCTCTATTCCTCCGATCAAGCGTTCTCTGCAGCGCCAATGGTGTATTCCTGCACGGGGCGGCCGTTCACGATATGCTCTGCGACGATGCGCGGCACCATTTCCGGCTTCACATGCACATAGGTGACCTTTTCCTTGCCGGGCTCGAGTATATCCACCATGGGCTCCAGACGGCACATGCCGACGCAGCCGGTCTGGGAGACGGTCACATGCGGCAGCTGGCGTTTCTGGATCTCATCCATAAAGGCCATCATGACCGGACGCGCGCCGGCCGCGATGCCGCAGGTTGCCATACCGATGACCACACGGGTGGTCTCACCCTTTTCCTCGGTTCGTACGTTGATCCTGGAAAGCGTCGCTTTGCGAATAGCTTCCAGCTCTGCCAATGATTTCATGACATGATTCCTCCTAATATAGGTTCGATCTCTTCTTTAAGGGATTCCTGTATCCACTGTACCACAGCAGGCTCCGCCAGAGACACGCCTTCCATCACCGCACGGATCTCTTCTGTAGAGAAATCCATCCTGCCGGAAGGGGATTCGCACCTGAGTGAAAACTCCGGCGCATCGGGACTGCCCATGATGATGGTCGCCATCGTCGAAGCGAGATCGCCAAGCGGCAGGCAGTCGATCGATCCGGTAAGGAACACGGCCGTTACCGTCGTTCCGGAGCCGGGCTCGCTTTCGATATCCACATGGCCGCCGGACTGCATGGCGTTCTGCATGAGCAGCGGTATCCCCAGGCCGACCTTTCGGGTAGTCCTGGTCGTGACAAAGGGGCTGCGCACGCGCTCCAGGAATTCCGGCGACATGCCGCAACCGTCATCTCTGACGGTCATCGTGAGCGTACCGTCCTGCGCAAGAGCGAAGCCGATATCCACATGGGCCGCCCCGGCCTTCACGCTGTTCTGAACGATATCCAGCAGATGCAGGGCTATCTCTTTCACGCAACGTCTCCGTCGTCGTTCTTGTACTTGTCGATAATAGCGGGTACGGCATCGGGCGTCAGGCGTCCGTAGACCTGGCCGTTGATCATCATGACCGGCGCAAGGCCGCAGGCACCCAGACAGCGGGTCGCTTCAAGGGTGAACTTGCCGTCGGGAGTGGTTCCGCCTACCGGAATATCCAGAACCTGGCTCAGCTTATCCAGGATGCTCTGGCTGCCCTTGACATAGCAGGCAGTTCCGAGGCAGACGTTGATCAGATATTTTCCCTTTGGATGCAGGGAGAACTGAGCGTAGAAGGTGGCAACGCCATATACCTCGGCCAGAGTCACACCCAGGCCTTCGGCGATGACCTTCTGCACATCCTCGGAAACGCAGCCGAATATGGCCTGCGCGCCCTGCAGAACAGGCATTAACGCGCCTTTCTGATCCTTGTGCTCTGCGATAAGCTTTTCAAGCTCCGCAAACTTCGTCCTTTCGTCATCCATGATGGTGTCAATTCCTCCTTTAATATTCATGAGCGGCGCTCACAAAGTTTCATCATATTATATCATGCACAAAAGTACTTGTAAATGAGTTTACATATTTTGTGCGTTAAAAGCAGAAAGCTGCTTCAAGCCCTGCGGCCTGCGCGCAGATACTCCAGGAACGCTTCGACAGACCTGTCTTCCAGCTCCACGCTCTCGCTCGCCTCCAGGATATCCCCCAGATAATGGGCATCTGAGGAATGCAGGACCACACGCCCCTCCTGCGGCGTATGCGCGCAGGGCAGATCCTTCCATACCTCGACAGCCGTAAAGCCCAGCTGTTCCGGCACAAAGCCGAGGTTGATCAAAAGCCCGTTCGAGCCGCGGTTGATATGAGCGGGCACCGGCACGCCTTCCGCCTCGCGGATCAGGCTTGCAAGCGCATCCAGCGACAGATCCGAAGCGCCTATGAGCAGCTCATCCTCCTCGGCGATCACATTGTCATC
>DBXA01000174.1:0-6008 GCA_002309235.1 Christensenella sp. UBA1224
AAAGGCTTGGCGGTGGCGCTCAAGGGTATGTATGACTACGAAGCGGCATATCCCGCGGACGACGGCTGTCCGGATGTGTGGGTGACTCTCCTGCGCGGCATCGGCATGATGGGCCGGATCAATATGTCCCAGCGGAAGGGAAGTGCCTCTCCCGCTGTACCTACGCCGGGAGCCCAGTGCTTGGGTACGCAGGTGATGGAATGGTCTTATATCCCATACAAGGCGGATCCGGCGGACAAGGTGCCTTATCTGGGTGAAGCGGACCGCTTCCTCTATCCGCCTGTCGTGCATGCGGTACGCGGCACACATGAGGGGAATGAAACGCTCCGGCCTGCGCCGTTTGTGCTTACCGGAGGAAGGGTGAGGTTCTCCGCCTTCAAGCGGTGCCTGGAGGGTGAGGACTTCGTGCTCCGGCTGTTTGAGAGCCAGGGCAGGGAGACAGATGAGGAGATCCTGCTGGACAGACGGTTTGAAAGCGCCTGGCTCGCCGATATGGATGAACAGCCTGTCAGGCAGCTGGAGCTGAAGGACCACAGGCTGAAGCTGACATTTACGCCTTACAAGGCGATAACGGTGCTCCTGAAAGAGGCAGACGAAAAAAGGCTGTAAGGGTCCTTGCTTCCGGAAAGCCGGAGGACAGTGCCGCGTGTCGAAAAAAGGATGTATCATGCCGCTGCATGCCGTTATGCCGCGTATGCCGGGGCAGCACCGCGCAGACGGGGCTGAGTCTTCTGCCGTTTGTGCAGACGCAATAGTCTCCTCTTTTCCCCGTTTTCTCGAGGCCGGGCAGAATACTCCGGGTTTCTACGGTGAAGAAGGGGGCAAAGAGAACCTTCAACGCCGTATCCGTATGGGAGACCAGGCGTACAGCGCCATCCGGACACGACAGGCGGCTGCCCGTCAGCGCAGGTCCTTTTTTCTCAGCGGATCCCGGGGACAGATGATCGTTTATCCCTGGGAAACGGTGAACAGCGAGTAGAAGTAGCCCTTCCGCTCCATCAGCTCGTCAAAGCAGCCTTGCTCGGATACCGCGCCGTTTTTCAGCGCGAACAACCCGGTGCAGCGGCGCAGGATGTTTTCATCGAGGTCATGGGTGACGATCACACGGGTGTAGCCTTCCAGCTTGAGTATCGCGTCCAGCACTCCGAACGAGGTCTCTGCGTCAAGGGAAGCCGTAGCTTCGTCGACGAACAGCACGGGCGTTTTCCGGAGCAGAGCCCTCGCGATGGAGATCCTCTGCCGTTCGCCGCCGGAGAGACCGGAGCCGTTTTCGCCGCAGAGATACCCTTCGCCCTTTTCATCAATGAGCCTGGAAAGGCCGGAAAGGCGTACCGCGCGGTCAATCTCGTCCTTTGGGAATTCAGAGAACATGGTGATGTTGTCGCGGATGGTACTGTTGAACACGAACACGTTCTGCTGGATGATGGAAACGAGATCGTAAAGTGAGCTTGCGGAGATATCCTTGAGCTCCTTGCCGTCGTAGAGGATCTCGCCGCTGTAGTGATGGGAAGAGGCCATCAGGAGGTTCAGGATCGTCGATTTGCCGCTGCCGGAGCCTCCGACCAGCGCGTAGCAGCCGCCTGCCTGAAGCTCCATATCGACGTCATGGAGAACCGTCTTGCCTTTCTCATAGGCAAAGCTGAGATCGTGGATCTCAATGCTTTTTGTGAGCTGCGGCTCGATGGCTTCGCCCTCATCGGGGATGTTCCTGCTGAGCGCCTCCGCGAGCTTGTCGATCAGAGCGAAAGAAGCTTTTACACCGGCGAAAAAGGCCGGGAAAGTCTGGATCGGGGCTAAAACATAATTCAGAAGCTGCACGAATACCAATGCGGTACCGGTGGTGATGCCTGCTTTTCCGGAGAGCACCATAGCGGCGGCGATAAAGAATACGCCGAATTGCACGAGTGCGCCTGCGATCATGGAGGCATAAGAGACCATCACGTTGACGGCTGTGCGCCTTTTCGATGCATTTGCGACGCCTTCGTTGCTTTCGCCCTGGATGCGGGAGATGCTCTTCTCCGCTTTAAAGCTCTTGATCACAGAAAAGCCTGAAAGCGCATCCTTGAGCATACCGGTATAGCTTTCTTTCCTGTCCGAAACGCTCTTCTCCGCAATGGCAGCCTGATTGCCGAGCACAATTGAAACGATGATCGGCAGGAGTGATAATCCGATCGCTATCAGTGTCAGGAGCGGGCTGTACCACAGCATAAGCCCCAGTGCGCCTGCGAAGGCGACGCCGACCGTGATGGCGTTTTGCAGCTTTCCGACAAAGTCCGTTTCGATCGAGTTCACATCGTTTGAAAGAGCGGAGATATAGAGGGATGTATTCTCACCGGAAAATGCTTGGATGCCCTTTTCCATCAGCCGCTCAAAGGCATATGAGCGATACTGCTTGATCGCCTTGGCGCGGAATGCGGAGAGATAAAACCGATCGAGGATCCACGCGATCCCCAGCAACGCGAAACCGACTCCTGCGACGACCAGCAGCGTTGCGAAGCTGTATACGCTGCTGCCTGCGATCAGGTCGGCGACTTCTTTGATGAGCCACGAGATCACAAGCTCTGCCAGTGCCGACAGCACAGCGGCGATCACAGTCATAGCCAGATTGAACTTGTTTTTACGGAACACTTCTTTGAGGAACGGACGACGCAGCGCCTTGCTTTCTTTCCTGTTCATGGGGCATCCCTCCTGTATTCGTCATCGTCAGCGGATAAATGCAGCACTCTAGTACGATCATCCTTCGGCAGCCGAGCTCCAGAGAGCGGTAAACTCCTCATTTTCAAATCGACTTACCGCGTTGCGGACACTATCCAAAGCAGTCGCTCCCAGACCATCGTGGGCGCTGACGCCTTCGATGCGGGTGATAAATCGGATGTCGCTTTCGTCATAGCTGGGGGAGGCATCAAAGAAGGAGGCAAGCTCTTTGGCTCGGATCAGGCTGGAGAGCGCCTCGTCTTTCTGCCCTGACAGGAACTGAACCCCGGCAAGGGCAGCAAGGAAGGCGGCGCTTACTTTATCAAGAAAGTTTGGCTTGTCTCCTTCCCGCAGGCCAAGCAGGAGACCGATGCCCCAGCCAAGGATCGCCTGGCAGGAAGCAAGATCCCCGCGGTTCAGGTATACGCTCACATAGCCGCTGATCGTAATGAGCAGATCGGAAAGGAGCTTCGCAAGGGCATCCGACAGAAACGGTACCGCCTCCTCAACGTGACCGCTCTGGGCCAGATTATTCCCGATCTCGGGGTTGTATTGTCCGCCGGCGTTATTGGCTTTCCAAAGCTCGATAGCCCTGTCTCTTTCGCCCAGCCCCAGATACGCCATTGCGATCTTCCCGCAGATCGTCTGCTCACTGATCTGGGGATCTTCGTTCTGACTCAGCAGCAGGCGGGACTGCTCCAGAAGCTCCAGCGCACGGCGAAACAATGAATTGTCCCCGCTGTCGATCCCAAACGCGTGGTACAGCGCTGCGCTCTCTTTGACGATCTGAAAGGAGTGCGGATACTTCCTCAATGCTTTTTCAGCCTCCGCGAGCCCTGCGTGGTCCTTTTGCCGGCGGTATTCCTTTAAGCGCTTGACCGCAGCCTCCAGGCGGTTATCCTTCATTTCATATCCGAGCAGCACATCTACGGAGGTGTCAAAAAAATCCGCCATCTCTACGATCAGGTCCAGCTCCGGGACTGACAGCTTTGCCTCCCACTTATATACGGCGCCTGCCGTTACCCCTAAGGCCTCGGCAAGCTGTTCCTGGGTCAACGACCGCTCTTTGCGGAAAGAGCGGATATTCTCCGCAAGCATCATCTTCATATATCCGCCTCCTGCATGTTTCCGGGGAAGATTATAGCTCATCGGGACCGGAAAGTGAACAGACAGGTCATATCATTGCGATGTTATTTTTCCTACTGACAGTATGAGTTTTTGAAATCCTATGGATCAACGGACCGGCAAAATACGGAAGATGGCCGATCGGCGCAAAACGAAGAAATGAGCTTGATGAGTTTAATGATAGCGGGAGAAAGAGATTTGTGATAAAATAATAGAAATCATTCGTATCAATAAAGGATCAGAAGATATTATTCATTGGACCGGTCTCTGCATCTCGTGTACCGCTTCGGGAAAAGCATCCGCGGCGGTGGAATCCTGCAGGCAGAAAGTTCCGGGGGATCATGCGGCCGGAATACTGGATTGTACTGTCGTGCAATCCGCATCAAGGGAGAAAATGCCATGAGAAAGATATGGAAACTGGTCATCGGCGGGATCGAGACCAAGATATTCAACCTGATATTGCTGACGGTGCTCCTGCTTACGGCTGCTTTTGCCGTGATCTCCCTGAGCCAGAGCAGGATGCTCACCTCTTTGACGATGGAGACGAGCAAACGCCAGCAGGAGACGACATCCGGCATCATCTCAGAGACTATGAGCCTGGTGACCCGCAGGAGTATGGAGAACACCACGGTGATGGAAGAGCAGATCGTGGATGAAATGTTCCGGGATATCAAGGGACGCGTAGAGCTTGTCGCTGATTACGCGGTAAAGGTGTTCGCTGATCCCGACAGTTTCCCCGCCAGGCCTTACAGCGGGCCGGATGCTTCTTTGAACGGAAAACTGGTATCGCAGGTGATCTGGGCGGATGATACGGACCCGAATGATCCCGCTGTCGTGATGCGGGCAGGCCTGGCCGCGAATCTTTCCGACCTTATGATCTCCCTGTGCGAAGCTACCGGGTCCGACAACATCTTTGTGGGGATGCCGGAAGGCATCTTCCTTTCCGCCAATAAGACATCTGCAGACTGGTTCGCGGATGACGGTACGGTGCTGAGTTATGATGCCCGTACCCGTTTTTGGTATCAACAGGCAGCGGAAGCGGGGGACACCATTTTCTCAGACCTTGAAGTGGATGCTGCAACCGGTGAGATGAGCATAGTATGCGCCAAACCCGTCTATGGACCGGATGGGGAACTGGCAGCGGTCGTGGGCTCTGATCTTTTCCTCCATGCGATGGAAACGGTGGTGCAGGATTTCGTATCGGATGGCGGCTACTGCTGGATCGTGAACAGGGAAGGGCATGTGATCTATTCGCCGAACCCGGAAATACTGGAGATGAATGTCAGCTCCGATGCCATCGACTTGAGGACTTCGAAGAACGCGGAGCTGGCAGGTCTTGTGACTGACGCCATGACTGACCGGACCGATGTGAGGATCGTCACGGTACAGGATGTGTCGTTCTATATGGTCGGCATACCGATCGAGACCGTAGGCTGGACGCTGTTTTCCGCGTTTCCAAAGGATACGGTGGATCAGGTAGAGCTGACGCTGCTGGAAAGCTATGACCGGATCACAAGTGAGGCGCGGTCGGTTTACCAGGACAGGATCAGGCAGAGAAGTATTTCTTCTCTGATACTCATGGTACTCCTGATGGTATCGGCGCTGACAGGCGCGATACTGGTGGGCAGGAAGATCGTAAAGCCGCTGAATACCATAACCGGCAAGATCGCCTCTTTGGATGAACAGGATCCGTTGTTTAAAATGGAGGATACGTACCGCACCGGCGATGAGATCGAGATACTTGCGCAGTCCTTCGCGAACCTTTCCCGCAAGACTGTCGAGTATGTCGATGAGGTCAGGCGCGTGACGGCGGAAAAGGAGCGTATCGGCACGGAGCTCCAGATGGCAAGACAGATACAGGAAGGCATGCTGCCGAATATCTTCCCTCCTTTCCCGGACAGACTGGAATTCGATCTGTTCGCATCGATGGATCCCGCCAAAGAGGTGGGCGGTGATTTCTACGATTTCTTCCTGACCGACGATGATCATCTGGTACTGGTGATGGCGGATGTGAGCGGCAAAGGCGTGCCCGGCGCGCTGTTTATGATGGCTTCCAAGATCATACTGCATATGTATGCTTCCCAGAGCGGTTCTCCCGCAGAGATCCTTTCAAATATGAACCAGGCGATCTGCGCCAACAATGCAATGGAGATGTTTGTGACAGTCTGGCTTGGGATCCTGGAGATATC
>DBXA01000174.1:6021-11178 GCA_002309235.1 Christensenella sp. UBA1224
GCCGACGGGATGTTTGAGCTGTTTAAGGACAAGCATGGCTTCGTCATAGGCGGGATGGAGGGCGTGAAGTACAAGGAGTATGCTTTACAATTCCTGCCGGGCGATAAGCTCTTCCTGTATACGGACGGCGTGCCGGAGGCGATGGACGGATCAAAGGAGATGTTCGGCATCGAACGCATGCTGAAGGAGTTGAACAAGCACCGTGATGATATCCCGATGGATATACTGGTGAGTATGCATAAGGCGGTGGATGCCTTTGCAGACGGCGCTGAACAGTTTGACGACCTTACGATGCTCTGCGTGGAATACAGGGGAACAAGTGCCGATCGGCAGATGCCGGGATAAAGTGGGACAAGGTGCATGCGTTTATTGCGGATGACGCGATCAATATACGGAAAGCCGCGGGATATGTATCCGCCGCGGCTGTATCCTGCCGCCGAGATTTTCGGAGATCGTGCGAACAGATAAAATTCAGCGGGCATGCCCGCTGAATTTTATCTATATTGTGCGGAGGCTTCCGGAAAACGCAAAGGCAGATATGCTTTTCCAACCAAAGAAGACAGCATACGGGAAAGCATCCGGTAAATGTGGTATAATTTCCGGGACAGACCGGGCGGCAGCGTGCGAAACGTGAACGCCGATGCTGCCGGTGATCCAAATATATAGGGGGGAATGCGTTTTGCCAAAGGACATTATAAGGGAGATGGATGCCCGGGTGATACGCTCTTCCCGCAGGACCATCGCCATTGAGATAAAAAGCGGCAGGGTGATCGTCCGCGCGCCGGACGGGTGCCCGAAGTCCGTGCTGGAGGATATGCTCGCAAAGAACAGGGAGAAGATCGAAAGGATCCTGAAGACACAGCGGGAGAAGATGGAGGCCATGCCGCCGGAGCCTTCGCAGGAGGAGATCCGCCTTTTGGCAAAGGAGGCTATGGCAGCGCTCCCGCTCCTGGTCGATACATGGTCGAGGAGGATGGGTGTGAAGCCGGCGGGGATCACGATCACCTCCGCCAGAACCCGCTGGGGCAGCTGCTCTGCGAAAAACAGGCTGTCCTTTTCTTGCAGGCTGATGCGCATGCCGCAGCAATTCATCGAATACGTGGTGGTGCATGAGCTGGCCCACATACGGGAGAAGAACCACTCAAAGGCGTTCTACGCCATCGTCGAAAAGTACCTTCCGGATTGGAAGGAGAGGAAAAAGGCAGGCAGGGTATGAAAAAGATGTGGGAGGATATCCTGATCTGCACTGTCGCCGCACTGTTCACGGCGGGTGCCCTGTACCTTCTCTCACCAAAGCATTTTACGGAGCATACGTCCCTTGGAGCAAGGTCGACCGAATCCGGCTCCGGTATAATCGTCATTGAGGACGGACAGGTACTGGTGGATATAAACGAAGCCGACGCGGGGCTGCTGATGAGCCTGCCCGGCATCGGCGAAAAGACCGCTGCGGCCATCGTGGCCGAGCGGGAGGAGAACGGGCCGTTTTCCTGCCTGGAGGATCTTACGAGGGTAAACGGGATAGGCCCTAAAACGGTGGAATCCCTGGCGGGTTTTGCCGCTGCGGGATGAACTATCTCTCCGGCAGCATGGATACGATGACGCGGGCGTCTTTTCCGGAAAGGATCACATCCGGGCAATCGCAGGGGATAATGGCGCTGGCGCCGGGGATGAGGTCTATCTTTTCATCCGCCCAGAGGAGACTGGCATTGTCCAGGGATGTGATAAGGCGCATACGGCCTGCGGGAAGGAGCATATCGCCCTCTACAGCGTATTCCCAGAGCTCAAAGTTTTCGGCCGCGACAAAGCGGGTCTGCACGCCTCCGGAGCAGGGGAAGGAGACTCCCTTTTCCTTCCTTGCGGTGAGCTCCTGACGGACTACATGGGCGGCATCCTCCAGGTGCAGCTGGCGGGGCTTTCCGTCAGTGCCGAGACGGCCCCAATCGGAGATGCGGTATGTGACATCGGAGGACTGCTGTATCTCGTATACCATGATGCCGGACCCCAGCGCGTGCACGAGCCCGTGGGGGATGTATATGACGTCTCCGGGCTCTACCGCCATGGCATGGAGAGATCCCTGCATGAGCTTTTCATCCTTTGCCAGGAGGGAAAAATCCGGCGCGCCTTGTTCGATGCCGGCAAAGAGCTTTGCGCCCTTTTCGGCGGACAGCACCATCCAGGCCTCGGTCTTGCCGAGCTTGTTGTGGCGGGGCAGCGCGTAATCATCGCCCGGGTGCACCTGTACGGAGAGCAGGCCCCTTGCGTCTATGATCTTGACCAGAAGAGGAAATTCGCCTTTTGTGCCGGAAACGGCTTTCCCGTATTCGGCGCAGATATCAGAGAAGAAGCGGCCCGCAAAACGGCCGTTTACGACTTTTGAAGGGGTGTGGGCAAGAGCGGATATCTCCAGGCTCTCACCTGTCAGGTCATCCGGGAGGGACCTTCCGAATCTTTCGGCAAGGGCACGTCCGCCCCAGGGTGTTTCCTTGCCGTGGCGGTAGTATGGCTCCATCAGCATGGGATAAAGCATGATACGGACTCCTTTTCGCGTGCGGGATTGCGCTTTGGCACCGCGTGCGGTATAGTATTTATGTATATTGTAACGCTGTCGGGGATGGGAAGCAAGGCTTCCGGGAGGTGTGGCGTACGGAAAATGCAGGGGCAGCGCGGAAAGAGCACCGCATAGGCGTGCGCGAGCTTGCCGAATTCGCGCTGGAGGGCGGGGATCTGTTCGTCGACAACGAGGCTGCTGAGAACATGCAGCAGGGCCTGATGGCGCATATGCAGGTGCAGAAGAGTTACCCGGAGGGTTGGCAGGCGGAGGTGACGCTGGAAAGGCTTGAGCATGTGAACGGTGTAGACCTGCATGTTTACGGGCGCATGGACGGCGTATGCCTGGGAAAGGGCGATGAGAGGCCTGTCATCGAGGAGATCAAATCCACCCGGGTCAGGGATCCTTCCCGCATAGCGGAAAATTCCCGGCCGGTCCACTGGGCACAGGCAGAGATCTACGCATATATACTTTCCATGGAGCACGGCATGTGCGATGTGGAGGTGCGCCTGACCTATAAGAGCACAGAAGGCCCGAGCCATACCTATACGCGCGTGTATGACTCGCACGGGCTTTCGGAGCGTTTTTTTGCCTACGCCGCTCCCTATGCCAGGTGGATAACGCTTCTGGACGGATGGGAGGCGGTATCGCGCCCCACGATGCGGGCGCTCACGTTTCCGTACGGGGAGTACAGGCCCGGCCAGCGGGATATGGCGGCGAGCGTATACCGCGCCATAAAAAAGAGGAAGCTGCTCCTGTGCGAAGCGCCTACGGGCATCGGCAAAACATCCGCCGCGCTGTTCCCGGCGATAAAGGCCATAGGGAGCAATCTTGCGGACAGGATATTCTACCTGACTGCCAGGACCACCGCCCGCAAGGCGGCCGAGGACGCCCTGGAAAGGATGCGGGAGAAGGGGCTCAGGCTGCGCTGTGTCACGCTGACTGCGAAGGAGAAGATCTGCTTCATGCCGGAGATGAAATGCCGGCCGGATGAATGCCCCTATGCCGCGGGCTATTACGACAGGCGCAGGGAGGCGCTGAACGAAGCGGTATCCTTGGAAAGGCTTGGCAGGGCAGAGATAGAAGCTCTGGCGGCGGAGCACGGTGTGTGCCCGTTTGAGCTCTCGCTGGACCTCTGCGAGACGGCGGACTGCGTGATTTGTGATTACAATTACGTGTTCGACCCGGTGGTGCACCTGCGGCGCTTTTTCGACGGAAAGACGGACAGCGTGCTCCTGATCGATGAGGCGCATCACCTGGCTGAAAGAGCGAGGGATATGCTCTCCGCGGAGCTCAACTACGCCGATCTTCTGAAGCTGCGCAGGATGTGCGCCGGGGCGGAAGGGAAGGAGACGGATCTTTACCAATCCCTGGCGAGGCTCATACGCCTGATCCGCTCCCTGTGTAAGCCCTTGGATATGCCAAGCGCCGAAACGGAGCCCCCCAACAGCCTCTATACGGCGGTGGATGAATTCGCTCTGGCGGCGAAGGAAAAGCTGGGTACCGGATATGAGTATGCCTCCCTCTTAAAGGATGTCTACTTCGCGGCGCTGGATTACCAGCGGGCCTGCGATGACTTTGACGGGAATTACAGGGCCCTCCTGTTCCCGGACAAGCATGCGTACCGGGTGAGGCTCTGGTGCGCGGATCCGGCGGAGCACCTGCGCAGGACCATGGAGCGGACAGCCGGCGCCTGCCTTTTTTCGGGCACGCTGACGCCGATGGATTATTACGCCCGCATCTCCGGCGTGCGGAAGGAAGAGGGAGATGGCCTCATCTCTCTGGACAGCCCGTTCCCGCCTGAAAACCTGTTGGTGCTGCGCATGGATACCGATACCAGGTACCGCGTGCGGGAAGAGACGGCGGGTGAGATCGCAAAAGCACTGTATGCCATGTGCGCGGCGCGTACGGGGAACTATATGGCATGCTTTCCCTCATATGCCTATCTGCAGATGGTATACGAGCGATTTGCGGTGCTGACGGGGGGAAAGGTGCGGGTCATAAAGCAGGAGCCCGGCATGAAGGACGAGGAGCGTTCCTCCTTTCTGGAGATGCTCAGGCCTGAGCCTGGGAGATCGCTCATCGCGTTCATCGTGATGGGAGGGATCTTCTCCGAAGGGGTGGACCTGCCGGGAGACAGGCTCAGCGGCGCTGCCATCATAGGGGTAGGCTTTCCGCAGCCGGATTTCGAGAGGCAGCTCCTGTGCGAGGCCTGGAACGATTCGGATGAGGGCATGGCGTACGCCTACGTTTATCCGGGAATGGAGAAGGTGCTGCAGGCAGCCGGGCGCGTGATACGGTCCGAGGAGGACAAGGGTGTGATACTGCTCCTGGATGACAGGTATATGCAGAGGGAGTACACAAGGCTCTTCCCGCGGCACTGGAAGGTGCGAAAGGCGCATGACGCCGGGGAAGCGCACGATATGATGAGCCGCTTCTGGAACGAACAGTAAGATGAGGGAATGTGTGAAAATGCGTATTGAGGTACTGGATACCACACTGCGTGACGGGGCGCAGGGGGAAGGGATCATATTTTCACTGGAGGATAAGATCCGCGTCATACGGAAGCTGGATGAGCTGGGAGTGGATATCATCGAGGCGGGGAATCC
>DBXA01000174.1:11225-19378 GCA_002309235.1 Christensenella sp. UBA1224
GCGGCGTTCGGCTCCACCTGCCGCCCGCATGCAAAGGCGGCGGATTCACCGGAATGCGTGTGCCTGGCGGAATGCGGCGTGCAGGCGGTGACCGTGTTCGGAAAGGCATCCCGGCATCATGTGGATAAGGTACTGGAGACAACGGAAGAAGAGAACCTGCGCATCATAGCGGATACGGTGGGTTATCTCAAAAAGAAGGGGCTCCTGGTTGTTTTCGATGCCGAACATTTTTTCGACGGGTACGGCATCGACAGGGCGTACGCTCTGGACGTCTTAAAGACCGCAAGGGACGCTGGCGCCGACAGGCTTGTCCTCTGCGACACCAACGGGGGAACGATGCCCTGGGATATCGCCCGGATCGTTGGGGACGCGGTGAGCACGTTAGGCGGGTACATCGGCATACACTGCCATAACGACGCGGGAATGGCCGCCGCCTGCACCATGGAGGCTGTGAGAGCAGGAGCCATGCATGTACAGGGCTCGGTAAACGGCTTCGGGGAGCGCTGCGGGAACGCGGACCTGTGCACGGTGATACCGGGGCTCGCGCTGAAACTGGGGAAGGAAGTCTTAAGGGAGGGTTCGCTCAGCCGCTTAGGCGATACGGCAAGACTTGTGGCGGATACGGTGAACCTGCCCATGAACGAGAACAGCCCTTACGTGGGCAGGAGCGCCTTCACCCACAAGGGAGGAATGCACATAGACGCCATGCTCAAGAACCCGGATACGTTTGAGCATGTGGACCCGGGAAAGTTAGGGGCGTCGAGGAAATACCTGCTCAGCGAAATGGCGGGCCGCGGCGCGCTCATGACGAGGCTCAGGGAGATAGACCCTGCGCTTAAGAAGGAGAGCCCGGAAACAGGCAGGATACTGGGCGAGCTCAAGCAGCTGGAGGCGGACGGGTATTCCTTTGAAGGGGCGGAAGCTTCCCTGAAGCTGAGGCTGCTGGAGATGCTGGGCAGGCGGCGAAGCTTCTTTAAGCTGACTGACTTTCATGTGGTATGCGGAAAGCCCGGGGACAACGAGAACAGCCAGGCATATGTGAAGGTGACGGTAAACGGCCAGACGGAGATCACCGCCGATGAAGGGGACGGTCCTGTAAACGCCATCGACCTTGCCGTGCGGAAGGCATTGGCCAGGTTCTACCCCTGCATCACCAGGATGAAGCTGATGGACTTCAAGGTGCGCGTGGTCAATAACCTGGGCACGGCGTCCGGCGTCCGCGTTGCAATGGAAACGACGGACGGCCGGCATGTGTGGTCTACGGTAGGCGTATCCTCCAATATCATAGAGGCCAGCGTCATAGCCCTCACGGACAGCATCGAATACATGCTCTGCGGGGAGACAGAGGGATGGGATTGATCTTTGCAACGTGAAAAAACGGTTAAAATCATGCGGCATACGCGGCTGTAAAGCTTTTTGACTTGACAGGCGCGTTTGCCTTGTGTTATAGTATCCACGCTCGCGCGGAGGTAAGTATATGGATAAACGCTTTTACATCAACATGCTTTTTGATATATACGGCCCTCTCATGACGGACAAGCGCTCGGAAACGGTCAGGCTGTGCCTGGAGGAGGATCTCTCTCTCAGCGAAGCGGCAGAGGCCACAGGCGTTTCCCGCCAGGCGGTGCACGACAGTCTGAACAAGGCGGAAAAGCAGCTGGAGGAATACGAGAGGCTGCTGGGTGTGCTGAAGATGAAGCGCGCAGCGCAGGAAGCAATGAGGCTTCTGGACGAGGGAGATATAAAGGGTGCCAGGAAGGCGCTCTCGGAAATAGCGGAAGGGTAAAAAGGAGGCAGTCGGGCAATGGCGTTTGAGGGGCTTACCGAAAAACTATCACAGGCGTTTAAAAAGCTCGGCAGCCACGGAAAGCTCAGCGAAGCGGATGTCAAGACCGCGATGCGGGAGGTCCGCATGGCGCTGCTCGAGGCGGACGTCAACTACCTGGTCGTCAAGGATTTTGTCAAAAAGGTATCGGAACGCGCCGTCGGCACCGAGATCCTGAGCAGTCTGCAGCCCGGGCAGCAGGTCATCAAGATCGTCAATGAAGAGCTGACAGAGCTCATGGGCGGCACGAATGCGCGCCTTACCTATTCGCCCCGCGTGCCCACCATATACATGCTGTGCGGCCTGCAGGGCGCAGGTAAGACCACCATGGCGGCAAAGCTGGGCAAGATGTTCATCAAGCAGGGCAAAAAGCCGCTGCTTGTGGCCGGAGACGTGTATAGGCCTGCCGCTATCAAACAGCTTCAGGTAGTCGGCGAACAGGCGGGAGCGGAGGTCTTTGAGCGCGGACAGGGTGACCCGGTCAAGATAGCTGAGGAGGCCGTGGAATACGCCCGGTACTACGGCAGAGACCCGGTCATCATCGATACGGCGGGCCGCCTGCACATAGATGACACGCTCATGCAGGAGCTGCGCAATGTGCGCGATACGGTAAAGCCGCAGGAGATATTGCTGGTGGTCGATGCCATGACCGGCCAGGACGCGGTCAACGTATCGGATACCTTCAATAAAGAATTGGGCGTTGACGGCGTTATCCTGACGAAGCTGGACGGCGATACCAGGGGCGGTGCAGCGATATCCGTAAAAGCGGTCACCGGGAAGCCCATCAAGTTCTGCGGCAGCGGTGAAAAGCTGGATGATATCGAGCCCTTCCATCCGGATCGCATGGCTTCCAGGATACTGGGTATGGGCGATATGCTCACCCTGATTGAGAAGGCTACCACGGCCATCGATGAACAGGATGCCGCAGATCTTGAGAAAAAGCTTCGCAGCCAGAAGTTCGACCTGCAGGATTATCTGGAGCAGATGGATCAGCTCAAAAAGATGGGCGGCATCAAGAACATGCTCAAGATGATCCCCGGCCTTGCCGGCAGGATCAACGAGGATGATATAGACGAGGATAAGATCCAGAAGGCGCAGGGTAGGAGCAAGGCCATCATACTATCCATGACGATGATGGAGCGCAGGCATCCGGACATCCTGAATGCCAGCCGCCGCCGCCGCATCGCGGCAGGCGCGGGCACAACGGTGCAGGAAGTCAACAAGCTCATCAAGCAGTTTGATGACGCCAAGCAGATGATGAAATCCTTTATGGGTGCGGGCAAGCGCGGCAAAATGCGCATGCCCTTCGGAAAAGGCTTCCGCTGAGGAGGCCGGGACATATTCATATACAGTCATTAATTTGAGGAGGAAAACACCATGGTAAAGATCCGTCTGAAGAGAATGGGCATGAAGAAGGAGCCCTTCTACCGCATCGTAGTCACCGACAGCCGCAACCCCCGCGATGGACGCTTCATTGAGGAGATCGGCTATTACAATCCCGTCAGCGAGCCCGTACAGCTGAAGGTCAATACAGAGCGCGCCCAGTACTGGCTCTCCGTCGGCGCACAGCCCACAGAGACCGCCGGCGCACTGATCAAGAAGGCGCTCCCCAAGGCGGAGGCGTAAGCTTTCATGGAAGAACTGGTAAGCTATATCGCCAAAACGCTGGTGACGATGCCTGATCAGGTGGAAGTGAAGCGCACGGAAACCGAGCAGGCGATCACGCTGGAGCTGCACGTGGCGCCGGATGACATGGGAAAGGTCATCGGTAAGCAGGGCCGTATCGCCAAATCGATCCGTACCCTGGTCAAGGCAGCTACGATCAAGGACGAAAAGCCCACTTTTGTGGAGATCGTCTGATACAGGAACGTCCTTCGGCATCGCCTGCCGGAGGACGTTTGTTTTAAAGATAAGAGGGTGTGAACGATCGAAAACGCGTATCTTCTGATCGGTGAGATCACAAAGCCGCAGGGCATCAAAGGGGAAATGAAGGTCCGCCCGGTCACCTGTGACGTATCCAGGTTCGAGGGGATGGAATACGTATATACAGAAAAGAACGGCGTGTATACCAAGGTGGGCATCCATGTGCGCTCGGTAAGCGCCGATGCCGTGTTCATCAATATGGAAGGCGTTGAGACGCGCGAGGACGCCGAAAAGAAGCGCGGTACCCGCCTGTACATCGACAGGGAGCACGCAGTGGAGCTGGGGCCGGATGAGGATTTCCTGGTGGATATCGTAGGCTGTGAGGCCATAGATGAAGAAGGCACGGTATACGGCCGCATCACGGATGTGCTGCAGCCCGGCGGGAACGATGTGTACGTTTGCGAAGGAAAGTTGGGCGAGATACTGATCCCGGCGCTCAAAGCGGTCGTCCTGAATGTGGACGCGGAAAACAAGCGGATGCTGCTCGACCGGAAACACCTGTATGAAACAGCCGTATTTCCGGACAGTGAGAGTATCCGCTGAGGGGTGAGGTCTTTATGCGCATTCGGGTGCTGACGGTCTTCCCAGGTATGATCCGCGCTGCGATCAGGGAAAGCATACTTGGCCGTGCCGTGTCCGCAGGCCTTGTGGATATAGATGCGGTGGACATACGCCCCTTTTCGGAGAACAAGCACAGGAATACAGATGACTATCCCTTCGGCGGGGGAAGCGGCATGCTCATGCTGGCGCAGCCCATCGTGGATGCCACGGAGTTTACCGATAAGCGCCTTACGCGGGATGGGAGCGGGCAGCCCAGACATATCTACCTTTCGCCCAGGGGCAGGGTATTTGACCAGAAGATGGCGGAAGAGCTGTCAGGGGAGACGAACATCGTGCTGCTTTGCGGCCATTACGAAGGGGTCGACCAGCGGGCGCTGGATATCTGCGGGTATGAGGAAGTGTCGCTGGGGGATTTTGTGCTCTCCGGCGGGGAATACGCCGCCGTGTGCGTTTGTGATGCCGTTTCCAGGCTGGTGCCCGGCGTACTGGGCGGTGAGGATTCCGCGGTTGACGAAAGCTTTTCCTCGGGGCTGTTGGAGTATCCGCAGTATACGAGGCCGAGGGTGTATCGCGGCCTGGAGGTGCCAGAGGTGCTGCTGGACGGAAACCATGCTTTGATCGAACGCTGGAAAAGGGAGCAGGCGCTGCGGATAACCTTTGAAAGGCGGCCGGAGCTGCTGGAAAACATACCGCTCGACAAAAAAGACAAGCTGTTCCTGGAAAAGCTCCGTGAGGGCGAGTGATCCCGGATAAAAAGGATACCGGGCTTTGACAGCGACCGATCTGGGATCCGCTTCCGGATTGGCCGCTTGATGTATTATGGCCCATAATATAATATAATGATGCTGACAATTATTGGAGATGAAATCCGGATCGGTCGATGAAGAAGTGAGCATTGCAGATCAGCTGTGCAATGCTTAAACAAACAGGGAGGCATCTGCTTCGATCAGGATCATGGCATCGAGGTTTTCACAACATGGGGCCTGAATGACATCGTTTCATGGCACCATGGAGAGGAAACATCTCCGGTGGATCCCGACTGTGACCTGAAGCCCTTCACTATGAAGTATATCGAGGCGTTTTCCGTGAAATATGACCGCAGAAAATGCATGGAGTGAAGAAACAATATGATGATCGAAACGGCAAGGCTGATCGTCCGTACGTTCCGGGAGGAAGACGCGGAAGCGCTGTACAGGATCAAGACCGATCCGCAGGTGATGAAATACTGTCCGGATCTTCTGGATGTCGATGCGCAGCGCCAGGATATGCAGAACTATATCACCGCATTTCGGAAGCTTGAGGAAGACGGCGATATTGACACCTGGCGCTGCTATGCCATTGAAAACAAAGAAACCGGCGAAGTCGTGGGAGCGCTCACCTTCTGCAAACAGAATATGCTCCATGAATATGACCTCGGATGGATGATGATCGGCGCTTTTACCGGGAGAGGCTTCGCTTCCGAAGCCGCAGAGGCGTTTGCCGAGGATTTCTGCAGAAGGCATCAGATCGATTATCTGACCACGGTCATGGATGTGGACAATCCTGCTTCCCGCAGAACAGCGGAGAAGAGCGGGTTCCGGCTCTTTGAAAAGAGGACTGTCTACGATTATCACTACAACCGGTATTGCGATGATTACTACTATTTCCGCAGGTACTGGTCCGGCTGTACCCTGAAAGACCGTTATTACGGTGATTCCCCTTATTACGGACGTTCAACATCCGAAGGAAGGGGGTCACCGCACTGACCGTTCAAATGCTGCTTCCGGAGCGGACACCCGGATCAACGACGAACCGGAAAAATCTTTTGACCCGACGGCAGGAAACATGGGTGCGGAGCTTCATCAGGTGCATCCATATTTGTTCGGCCTTTCCGACATTCTGAGCCACAGCGTGCCTCCGGATACGATATCGCTGTGCGCAAGCCTTGTGCTTCCATATTCTTTTCCGTTGAGCCGCGCTTGGGCTATGTACTTTGCCCTGGGTGAATTCCCGTCCGCCTCTATGACAAAGGTTTTACTTTCCGGCAGGTGCAGAGTTATCTTGTCAAATATCGGGCTTCCGATATCGTATTCGGGCCGGCCCGGGCAGGTGGGATAGAAGCCCATGGCGGAGAACACGTACCAGGCGCTCATGGCGCCGCCGTCTTCATCCCCGCAGATGCCGAAGGGGGTATCGTCGAACCACAGACGCATAAGCTCACGCAATTTCCGCTGTGCCTTCCAGGGGGAGGCGGTGTAATTGTAGAGATAGGGGATATGGAAAGCGGGCTCATTTCCCATACAGAACTGGCCCATAAGTCCCGTCGCATCCGGGAACTGGCCGAGGAAGGCGAACTTGCTCGTGCCGCACGGCTCTGTAAACAGCCTGTCGAGATATGCTTCCAGCTTATCCCTGCCGCCCATAAGCTCTGTGAGGCCGGGTATATCATGCTGCACATGCAGCGTATAGATCCAGCTGTTGCATTCCGCGAAATAAGCCCTGCCGCCCTGACCGCCGGAAAGCTTCGGATCAAAACCGGGGACCCAGGATCCGTCTGCCAGTCTCGGGGACATAAAGCCCGTCTCCTGATTGAATACTTTTGCGTAATTACAGGCCCGGGCTGCGTATTTTGCCGCCTCTTTTTTCCCGAGCGCCGCGCCTAATCGGGAAAGGCACCATTCGTCATAGCAGGTTTCCAGTGTGACTGTTACGCACTGGCGCCTTTCAAAGGGATGGGCATCCGGAAGGCTTTCCGGACAGCCTTCCGGCAGCGCCGGGAAGAAGCCCTTCTCAAAATAGCACTTGTCGTATTCGTTGACAGGGGCGAGCGTCCAGGGCAGCTTGGTCATCTTTTCTTCATTGTGCACCATGCCCTTCCATGCCTCTTCGATATCGAAACCTCTCAGGCCTTTTATATAAGCATCGGTTATCATGGCTGTCGTATGCTTGCCGATCATTACAGGCCGGCTTCCCTCAAGGGCGGGGAAGGTGGGCATATGGCCGCACTGCCGGTACATGCGGATATAGGAATCTATGATATCCGACTGCCTCGCGGGTTCCAGCAGCAGCTGGAGGGGATGCGCGCCGCGATAGGTATCCCATATGCCGTCATTCGTGTAGAAGGGACGGGCGTCGCTGTGCAGTTTATGATCAAAGGGGCTGAAATATCTGCCGTATTCCGATATGTTGATCATGCGCTGACAGACGCGGTAGAGCGCTGTATAGAAGATACGCCTCTGCTTTTCACTGCCGCCTGCAGCCTCGATCCGGCTGAGCGCCTCATCCCAGACAGCCTGCGCTTTTTCACAGGCAGTATCAAAAGGGAGCCCATCTGTTTCGTTTTTAAGGTTCTGCATCGCCTGATCCTCATCGATGAGGGAGAAGCCCGTCTTAACCGTAAGGCAGATACCCGGCCTGAAAGCGATCAGTATGCCGTCAGGCGTGTCTTCCACACCGGCTGGTTCCTCAGAGAACACAGCTGCGAATGAAAAGCGTATGCCAAAGTGCTCTTCAAAACCATGGACCAGCCCATCCGAGAAGCTGACATGCCCGGGCTCCTTGACGGAAACGCGCAGGAAAGCGCATTCACGGTCGGGATACGTGAAACGGTACAGCGCGCAGTGCTCTGTCACGGTATATTCTGCCCGGATATCGCAGTCCTCCAGCAGTACATCGCCCTTGTAGCAGCGAACGCTTTCAAGGTCGTGGTCAAATGAGGAGGAGAGCGTACCTTCTTTCCTTGTGCCGGGCATCATCCTGCTCATATTGAGGGGGAACCCGTAAATCCTCGGCGCGAAGTAGATATCCCGGATGTCATCGTCAAGTATCGGCCTGATCTGCGCCATGGAATGGGGCAGGAATACAA
>DBXA01000174.1:19440-19745 GCA_002309235.1 Christensenella sp. UBA1224
GCATGGATCTTTCACCGTCCGTTTGTGTTTTCTTTTATAAAAGTATGCCGGAAGGCGTGAACCTTCCGGCTGTGAACAGATCAATATCAGAGCTTTTTCCCATAGAGGGGACCGTAAGCGGCGCACGCGCGGAAATCGGCGCCTTCGCGGTCCTTGGTGCCGAAGGCGTTCCAGGTGCTCGGACGGAAGATGTTCTCCTCCGGCACGTTGTGCATGTTCACGGGGATGCGCAGCATGGAGCACAGCGTGATCAGATCGGCGCCTATATGTCCGTAGATGAACGCGCCGTGGTTGGCGCCCCAGTT
>DBXA01000174.1:19758-20057 GCA_002309235.1 Christensenella sp. UBA1224
TAGACATCGGTAAAGGCATCGGTGCCCGTCAGGCGCGGCACGAACCAGGTGGTAGGCCAGGTCGGGTCTGTACGCATATCGAGGGTGTGGTGTACCTCCTCCGGCAGCTCCACGGACCAGCCCTCCGCCAGCTGGAGAACGGGGCCCAGGCCTTCCACGACGTTGAGGCGTACCATGGTGAGAGGCATGCCGCCGCGGCTCCTGAGGTGCGCGGAGTAGCCGCCGCCGCGGAAGTAGCCCAGATCCGCGTAGCACCAGTCTACGTGCTCCATGATGCGGGCAGCCTCTTCACTGGTCAT
>DBXA01000174.1:20091-23330 GCA_002309235.1 Christensenella sp. UBA1224
CGGCATCCAGGCATACAGCGCCGGAATTGATCAGGTGGATGAAGCCGTTCGCGGCGAGCCCGTCCGGTGTCCAGCCGGTCACGCGTTTTACGGCATCGGGGCTCCAGTAAGTGCGCACATCGGCAAAGCCGGGCGCGAAGCCGCAGGATACCAGCTTGCATAAAAGCATTGCCAGGCCGTTGAGATGGTCGTTTTCCGTGGCCATGAGATACGGCTCGCGGATGCCGGTCCAGTCAAATGAGGTGGAAGCGATGCTCTCCATGAAATCTCCGTTCGGGAAGTGATCGTTCCACTGCCGCTGCCCCTGGAAGCCGGAAAGGATGGCATTGTGCCCCACGGCTTCTTCCTTGAAGCCAAGCTCGGCCAGGCGTGGGTTTCCCACCATCAGGTCTTTTGCGATGATGGCCATTTTGACGTTGGTCTCCAGGCACCATTTCTTGTATTCATCCGTGTGGCGCAGCTCTTCCGGGTTCTTGTCCCAGCCGATGATCATGTTCTCGTTTGCCCATTCGATTGCCTTTTCGTACTCTTCCGGGTCGTATACGCCTTCTTCCCAGCGGCGTACGAATTCGGACATGTCCACGCTCTCGCTGCGCATGCCGAAATACCTTTCGAGCAGGTCAGGATTTACGATGGAGCCGGCGATGCCCATGGCGGTACCGCCCATGGAGAGATAGCTCTTGCCGCGCATGGTGGCTACAGCGAGGCCAGCCTTCGCAAAGCGGAGCAGCTTCTCACCCACGTCCTCCGGTATGGTCGCCGCCATATCCGCATCCTGTACGTCGTGGCCGTAGATGCCGAAGGCGGGTATGCCCTTCTGAGCGTGTGCTGCCAGAACGGCAGCCAGGTAAACGGCACCGGGGCGTTCCGTACCGTTGAACCCCCATACGGCTTTCGGGGTCAGCGGGTCCATATCCATGGTCTCGGAACCGTAGCACCAGCAGGGGGTAACGGTGATCGTGAGACCTACGCCTTCCCGTTGGAATTTGGCCTGGCAGGCGGCGGCTTCTGCCACGCGGCCTATGGTGGTATCGGCAATGACACATTCCACGGGCAGGCCGCAGGAATGCCGGAGGCGGGAGGAGAGGAAATCGGCGCAGGCCCTGGCGAGCGTCATGGTCTGCTCTTCCAGGCTCTCGCGGACCATCAGCTTTCCGCGCCTGCCATCGATGCAGGGACGGATGCCTATCTTGGGAAGATCGCCTACAAGCCGGTTCTTAGGTGCGTTCATGGGAAAAGATGCGCTATTTGCCAAACAGAACAACTCCCTTCGTTTGCGTGAGATATCGATATGTATTCCATATCAGGCCACTCCCTGTATTATAACCGAATTTACAATAATTGAAAAGCGGAACGCGGAGAAAAAAGACAGCACGGCAATGACTTGACATGTGCCGCATCTGTGTTAGAATCAGAATGGTATCAGGCAAGCGCGGGAGGGAAGTCACGTATGCGAAGGTTCTTGTGGATGCTGGTTCTGCTCGTTCTCGTTGCCGCACAGACGGCAAAGGCCGTTTCCTTCCGCGGGGAGGAGATCCATACCAACCCGGAATCGCTGCGGGAGGAGCACGAGGAGCTCGTACTCTCTATGATGAAGGATCTCGCGCTTTTCACGACGGATGATAAGACCGGTTACGGCTTTATGAGCCTTTGCGTGAAGGGTTCCCAGGCGGAATCCGCCATACGCCGCTTTGAGGGCGGCTGGTTCGCGCCTCACAGGAGCGTTGCCTTTGAAAACTGTTTTACCGAAAACTGGCTGGGCGACGGCGAAACGTATTTTACCTGTGAATGCCGCATGGACTGCGTTGTGCGCTTCAGCGGCGACGTCTATATGACATACGATATGGCGTATCAACTGGAATACGTTTACGACGCGGGGGCAAAACAGGGCCGCCGCTGGAAGCTGCAGAGCTTCCGGAACATTGTACAGGAGCCGGATAACGTGGACCTGGAAGAGCTCAATCAACGGGATGAAGGGATACGCATAGAGGCGGTCACGGGGCAGACATTCAAGGGATTTATCATGATCGTATCCGATCCTTCCCGGGTATTTGTGGGCTCTATCCCCAGACCGTATAGGACTTATACGCCCGGCTGGACGCTTGATCGGTTCACACAGGAGTTTGGTGCGGCAGCGGCTGTCAACGGGGGAGGCTTTGCCGATCCTCCAACAAATGGAAAGGGTGGGAAACCCAACAGCCTTGTGATCACGGAGGGGGAGAAGACACAGAATTACAACGCCGGCCGGAAATTCGGCACTGTGATCGGTTTTGATGAGGAAGACAGGCTCATCGTAAGGGAGGGCGTGCAGCGCGCCGACGTGGATGCCCTGCCATTGCGTGATGCTGTCGCCTTCAGCCCCGCGCTCATCATCGACGGGGAAACGGTCGACAACAGCGGCTTCCGTACAGAGCTCACGGCGCGGACGGCGATCGGACAAAGGGAGGACGGCGCGGTGCTCATGCTGGTCGTGGACGGCCGCCATCCGGACAGCTTAGGTGCGGATATGCAGTGCCTTACCGATATCATGCTGGATCATGGCGCGGTGAACGCCGCGAACCTTGACGGAGGCACATCCACAACTCTCGTATTCTATGGCAGAAAGGTAAACGACGGCAAGTATCCGGACCGTGTTTCCCGGGTGATGCCCACTGCCTTTCTTGTCAGACTGCCGAAAGAGAACTGAACAGAATAAGAAAAGGCGTGCGCTTCCTGCCGGAATGATCCTGCGGATACGCGCCTTTTCTTTTGATCTTCCGTTATACCCGTATATCGCGCCACTTGCCGCCGCGGTATCTGCGCATCACGAGTATGGCCCGGACGCCCATATCGGCGAGGGAAGCGCTCCACGCGCCGAGGAGAGCGATATCCTGTCTGCCCATTTTTGTCCCAATGATCCATACAGCGAGCAGCGATAACACAGGCCGCATGAAGGCGACCGTAAGGAACATGACGCGCGCCGTGTATTTGACATCGCCCGCGCCGCGCAGGCAGCCGGATACGACTGCGCTGAGCATCTGGAAGGGCTGGATGATGCTCAGTACGATCATCACCTTTTCGGCAAGCTCTTCAACGCCTGCAGCGGCGTTTTCACTGATGAACAGGCCCACAAGGCCGCGTCGGAATACAACGCAGACGATGGCTATGATGATCGCCAGCATGAGGGCGAAGCGGGCTGCCAGCGTACCGTAGATGTGTGCCAGATCCTTGCGTTTCCTTCCCAGCATCTGGCCGACCAG
>DBXA01000174.1:23385-31475 GCA_002309235.1 Christensenella sp. UBA1224
GCGAAGGCATCGGTGCCGAGGCTTGCCACGATCTTGGCATAGGAGAAAAAGCCGATGCGGAAGGCAAGCTGCTCGATCATGGCGCTCTTTGCTACAAACATAAGGTCCTTTATGGACTCTCTGTCCGGCCTCCAGTCATCCCGGAAGGAGAGATGCAGGAAGCTGGATGCCTTTGAGGTGCGCATGATGGAGATGCAGCACAGCATAAAGCCTACGGTTATCCCTATGACGCTTGCAATAGCGGCACCCTTGACGCCCATCTTCGGGAACGGACCTATGCCGTTGATAAGGAGGTAATTGAACAATACATTTACAAGGTTTGAGGTGATGTTTACATACATCGTCAGCTTTGTGTTGCCGATGCCGCGCTGAGCTGCGCACATGCCCATGGACAGCGCGTTTAGAGGCAGGGCATAGCCAAGTATGCAGAAATACAGTGTGGCGTCTTCCAGAGTACGTCCGGCTTCAGCACCCGCAAACTGCATGAGCGGCCTGGCAAGGGGAAGGAGGACTGCCATGAGCATAGCCGAAACGCAGATGATGAGCAGTATGGCGTTGCGCATGGCGCGGTTCGCGTCTTCCTGCCGCCCTTCGCCCTTGCGGCGGGCGACGATGGCGGTAATGCCGGTATTGATCGCGAAGAAGATACACAGCATGATCATACGCGGCTGACCTACCAACCCCACGGCGGCTACTTCATCCGTGCCGAGCGTGGAGACCATCATGGTATCTATCATATTGATGAATCCCATGAGGACCATTTCCAGCACGCTGGGCAGGGCGAGGCGTATGTATTCTTTGTACATGGAACCGCTCGAGGGGAGATCGCCCTGGTTCAATCCCTTTGGCATCATGCTTTCAATGGCAAAATAGCGTTTGATAAATCCCAATTTAAAGATGCTCCTTTCTGGTTACTGAACAGCATGTTAGCATATCAACGTTAAGATAGGCAAAATCTTTTTATTGATTATTTGGCCTGCCGGTGTTACTATATAAATCAGGTTTGATACGAGATGAAGGAGGCATATTTTATGGCATTCTGTCCTAAATGCGGGCAGCAGGTGGATTATACCATGCGGTTTTGTCCAAACTGCGGAAATCCCCTCGGTACTATCGCAGCGGAAACAGTCCCTACGAGGCCTGTAAAACAGGTCGTGACGCCTGTAGAGCCAAAGGATTACCATGTGATACTCGTCGACAGGGGCGGCGCCACAAAGGAGGAAGTGAAAGGGCTCCTTTCCGATCTCCTCGGCTATACAAAAGTATCTGTCGGATTGATGCTCAATTATCTTCCTGCAGAGATAGCCGGCAATCTGACACTCAGCCAGGCTACTACGCTTTGCCAGGTGCTTACAGAATATGAGATGCAGGTCGCTGCCTATAATTCCAGCGGCTATGTGGATCTGACACCTTATGCGACCTCCAGTATTTTCAATTCCAGCGGGTCGCTGCTTTCCGGTGTGGCCGGCATACTCGCTTCTCTCGGCCTGGCAAACAGGGTCACATCTTTCGTAAGGTGGAATTATAATTACGGCAATCCGTTCCAGTACGCTTTCAGGCCCAGGTATACACGCTATCAGAGGCGTATCTACGCGCCGGCACAGTTCGGCCGTGCGCCGCGTCCGCCTCGTGTAGTCAGATCACCGCGCGTGCTCAGACCTGTGTCTGCGCCGAGACGCGCGTCTGCGCCGCGGCCTGCTCCCGCGCCGAAGCCTGCTCCGGCACCGAGACCTGCTCCGGCACCGAGACCTGTTTCTGCTCCGAGACCTGTTTCTGCACCGAGACCTGTTTCTGCGCCAAGACCTGCTCCTGCGCCGAGACCTGCTCCTGCACCAAGACCTTCATCTGCACCGAGACCCGCGCCTGTGCCAAAATCAGCACCGAGACCGGCACCGAAGCCGCAGGGCCCAGGGCCGAAAGGCGGCTCCGGAGGATGGCCGAGGTAAAATCAGATATAAGAAGGGCTGTCTCCATGAGGAGGCAGCCTCTTTTTACATCACGGGCTTGTGTCAGGCTTCTGATCCGAACACTTTCTTATACACATCTTCGCCGTATCCTGTTCGCTGCGGCTCTCCCTCGCTTAGGCGGAAAGACCGCTGACCGTCTGAAAGGCGCTCCGCGCGGAGGAAGACGCCGGTACCATCGTTGTTTTCGTAGAATGGATGGGAGAGCGTGTAAAGATGGGTCACGGAAAAGACTTCATTTCCGCTGTCGAGCAGTGCCTGCGTGATCTGCCTGCCTATTTCTGCGCCTTCACGCTCGTTTGTGGCGGCAAAGGATTCGTTGAACAGTATGACGGAGCCGGGTTTTATCTCATCGGCGATGCGGGACATGCGCTCGAGCTCCTCATCCAGCTTTCCGCTGTCCATCTTGCTGTCTTCTTCCTTGCGGAAATGCGTATACAGGCCAGAAACGATGTGGGATGTACAGCCGGCCGCGCCTACAAACATACCCGCCTGGAGCATGAGCTGGCATTGCCCGAGGCTGCGGAGGAATGTGGATTTTCCGCCCTGATTGGCGCCTGTTATGATGTACAGCTTCTTTCCCGTGTAGTCCATGTCGTTGCCTATCACGGGGCGAACACCTATCAGGGGCAGGGAAACATCGTACAGATTGGAATATACGCGCCTTGCCTGCCCTTCCTCGACGGCGGGAAAGCACACATCCATACCGCAGGATAACAGCTTTTCCTTCAGGTTAAGGCAGCCCATGTAGAAGCCCATCTCGTCTCTGAGCGTGGAGAAGAAAGCTATGACATGGTCTGTAGCCTGTGCAAGTGTATTCACGTTTTCGTTGATCACTCTTGCCTGTCTCAGCTCAAGATCCTTGAGCCCATCCTCATCCTTGGAGGATATGGAGACATTCGGGGCAAACATCCATTTGAGACGGATGCCTTTTTTATCAAGCCGGCGCAGCGTATACTTTTCTCCCTGCAGCTTCTCGCCGAAGCGCGCACTGATGAGCATGCCGTCATTAAAGGACAATTCGTCAAGGTGCGCCTCGATCTTTGCGGTATACGCTTCGTCCAGCTCCGACTTAAGCATTTCGATAAAGCTTACCAAGCCTTCGGACCGGAACTTGCCTGTATATTTTTCGGCAAGCAGACGCAGTTTTCTCATCCCCTCGGTGGTCATTCTGAGAATACCCACGGCGCCGCGGAAAAGTGCGTTCATCTGGGACTGCAGCCATACATGCTCGGTGCGGCGGCGATGGATCATATCTACGGCGATGGAATAGACCTCTCGCGCGAATTCCGGTTCCCTTATGAGCTCCTTTAAGATCTCCTGCCGGTAGAGGATATCCTCCTTACGCGTAAGCGGCTGGAGGAGCGCCGCACGGCAGGCTTTGCGCATATCCTCATCACCCTGGGCCATGTTGTCGAGCAATACATTGAGCTCCAGATCGTTAAGGAGCAGCTCTCTCGTATAGGGGAAGCTTTCCGGCACATCCAGACTTTTGTCCCTGTACATCAGATATGTATTCATACCCTGAGCCTCCCCATCAGCTGCTCATAGGTGAGAGCGTGTTTTTTTGCGATATACATGGCGTGGGCCAGGCCGTCGGCGCTCTTTCGCTCAATGCGGAAGGTGCGCTTTTCGGTGCCGGAGTCATCCACCATGCTCATCATGCTGACGATCTCGGGGCCGTATTCGGCCATCTCATCGATAAAAGTGACCCAGATCGCCCTGGCACCGGTATCCAGGAGCCTCTGCATCACCTGGCGGCTGATGGCGGTAGCATCGTCAAGGGTGGTAGAGGCGAATATCTCGTTGACGATGAAAAAGGAATCTCTGTCGGCTGCGTCCAGCATGGGCTTGATCCTCTCCAGGTCATCCATCAGCTTGCCTGCGCCGTTTTCGACATTTTCCTCTTTTTCAAAGTGCGTGAAGATGTGGCTGACAGGAGGGAGTTGAGCACGCGTACCGGGTACGCACAGGCCTGTCATAAACAGGTGCAGCATCTGGCCGATGGATCTTGCAAAGGTGGTCTTTCCGCCCTGGTTGGGGCCTGTCACGACGATCACGCGCTCTTTTCCTTCCAGGTAAAAACCGTTGACGACGGGCATCCCGGTCGAAAGACGGCTGTGGGCCAGCGCGAGATCAAAGGAATCGACAGCTTCTATGCGGTCTCCCTGCGCGGCGATGACCGGATAACAGAAATTGCGTCCTGCCAGGCGGATCGGCGCGATATAATCAAGAAAAGAAAAGTAAAACTGCATCTCAAGGGCAAAGCGTTCGCAAACGCCGTCCAGAAAATGGGGGAAATGCTTCGTAAGGTCGGTAAGATCCTTGAATTCATCGGGATACATCTTGACCAGAAGCTCCAGTATGCCGCTTTCCACATGGTAGGCGATGGCATTCTCGTTCAGCTTTTGGCGATAATCCTTTGTCTCTCCTGCGGCGAATTTGGAGAAGAGCTCCCGTATGTACTCGCTTTCATCTTCCTGTTCCTCGTACTTGCGCAGGCGGATCTTGCTGTCTTTGACGAGCATGCAGTAATTGAGGGCATCGAACGACGCGCGCACTCTTGCCGCATGCTCGAGAAAAGCCTTCCAACCGGGTGTTTCGAACAGCTCTTTGACATAGTCGGCGAAGCCTTTCAGAGCTTTTGAGGATAAACCGAGGGCATCTGCTCTGTCGGCGTAATCCTGCAGCGCTACGATGTATTTGATCACCGCATTCAGATACTGGCCCTTTGTCATGGCATTGTTTTCCATAGGGCCTTCTCCGTTGAGAGAGCTTTCGAGCTTCGGCTGCAGCCTCGATACGGCGGCCAGTATCTCACATACCGGCTTCACTGCATCCAGCACACCGGGTTTTTCAAGCTCCTTCATGGCTTCCTGGCGATAGGAGATGACATCTGTATCATGGATAGCGGTGTAGTAATGCCTGGCCAGGTCATATTTCTCATAATCCGCCATGGCGGCGTCAGTGATCTGGTCCAGATTCAGATCGGAAAAATGATCAGGCATCACGGAAACAAAAGATTCCGGCTCCTTGCTTTTATCCGGGAAGAGACAGCTGTAATACAATTCGTTTACCTCCAGAGGACAGGCATAAATGCCCTTCTAACCATACTTATTGTAGCATACCGGGAACGTCTCGGCAATATACGAAATCTTAACAAGCTGTGAACCTTTCTGCTGCCTCTCAAGGCATAACACAGCTTATCTTGTTATTTATCCTTCTTCACAATATAATACACAATATGCCCGTAAAGGCTGTATCCTGCAGAGCGGAGGCTGTTAAAATGGAATTCAGGCTGCATTCCGAATATGAGATGCGGGGAGCCCAGCCGCAGGCGGTCGACGCGCTGTGTGAAGGCGTGGAAAAAGGCCTCAGGCACCAGGTGCTGCTCGGCGTGACAGGTTCCGGAAAGACCTTTACCATGGCGAATGTCATCGCAAGGGTACAGAGACCTACGCTGGTGATCGCTCATAACAAGACACTTGCGGCTCAGCTTGCTGCCGAGTTCCGGGAGTTTTTTCCGGAGAACGCGGTTGGTTACTTTGTCTCCTATTATGATTATTATCAGCCGGAATCCTATATACCGACGACGGATACCTATATCGAGAAGGACGCGCAGATCAATGATGAGATCGACCGCATGCGTCACAGTGCCACTGCCTGGCTTTCGGAACGGCGGGATGTGATCATCGTAGCCTCGGTTTCCTGTATATACGGCCTGGGTGACCCGAGCGAATACGAGGGCATGTCGGTGACGCTGCGCGAAGGCGCACAGCTGGACAGGGATGAGATGCTCGAAAAGCTCGTGGATATGCAGTATACCCGCAATGATTTCGAATTCGACCGTTCCACCTTCCGGGTGAGAGGCGATATCGTGGATATCATGCCGCCGAACAGTGACAAGACCGCTCTTCGCGTTCAGTTTTTCGGGGATGAGATAGAAAAGATCACCGAGATCGATACCGTTACCGGGAATGGCATACGCACCTTAAGCTACGCTCAGGTGTTTCCTGCCTCTCATTATGCCACCTCCAGGGATAAAATGGAAAGGTGCATCGGGAAGATAGAGGAGGACCTTGAGGCAAGGCTTACAGAGCTCAGAAACGACCAGCGCCTGCTCGAGGCGGAGCGGCTGGAACAGCGCACGCGTTACGACATCGAGATGATGCGCGAGATAGGCTACTGCAGCGGCATCGAAAACTATTCCCGGTATTTCGACGGGAGACAGCCCGGGGAAGCGCCGTTTACGCTGATGGATTATTTCCCGGAGGACATGCTCGTTTTCATCGATGAGAGCCATGTGACGATACCGCAGCTGCGCGCGATGTATAACGGCGATCACTCACGCAAGACCACACTGGTGGACTATGGCTTCCGGCTGGCGTCTGCTTTTGACAACAGACCGCTCAAATTCCATGAGTTTGAAGAGAGAGTCGGGCAGACGGTCTATGTTTCCGCCACGCCCGGTCCGTACGAAACGGAACGGGCCGGCCGCATCGTGGAGCAGATCATAAGGCCTACGGGCCTCCTGGATCCGGAAATATCCGTACGGCCTGCGACCGGCCAGGTGGATGACCTGATCGGTGAGATCCGCAAGGAGACGCAAGAGGGGAGAAGAGTCCTCGTCACCACGCTCACCAAGCGAATGGCGGAGAATCTCACCTCTTACCTGAGGGAACTTGATATCAAGGTGGAATACCTCCACAGCGATATTGAGACGCTGGAGCGCGTCAAGCTGATACGGTCCCTGAGGCTCGGTGAATTCGATGTGCTGGTCGGCATCAATCTGCTTCGTGAAGGGCTCGATATGCCGGAGGTAGCCCTCGTCGCGATACTCGATGCCGATAAAGAAGGATTCCTGCGCAGCGAGACATCACTTGTGCAGACGATAGGCCGCGCTGCGAGAAATGTGGATGGCCGCGTGATCATGTATGCGGACGAACCGACGGACAGCATGATCCGCGCGATAGGAGAGACCAACCGGCGCAGGGAGATACAAAAAGCTTATAATGACCTGCACGGGATAGAGCCTGAAACAGTGCGGACTGCCGTAAGGGAGCTCATGATGGTTTCCGGTACGGCCGAGGATGCCGATGCTGCCGGTATGTCCGATGAAGAGAAACGCCTGGCAGCCGATAACCTCGAGGAGCGCATGCTCGTGGCTGCGGCAGACCTTGATTTTGAGCTTGCAGCAAAACTGAGAGATCAGCTGCTTGCCCTCAAGGGAGAAAAGCCCATGAATACGAACGAGCATTCGCACAAGAGACGCTCAAGGAGAGAAAGGACCAGAAAATAAAACGCAATGAATACGCGCAGTGAAAAGATCGTGATCCGCGGGGCGCGGGTCCACAACCTGAAGAATATCGATATCGACCTGCCGCGCGATAAACTGATCGTGATGACGGGCCTTTCCGGGAGCGGCAAATCCTCGCTTGCATTCGATACCATCTACGCAGAGGGACAGAGGCGGTATGTGGAATCCCTTTCCTCCTATGCCAGGCAGTTCTTAGGCCAGATGGACAAGCCGGATGCGGATCTGATAGAAGGTCTTTCGCCTGCGATATCGATCGACCAAAAGACGACGAGCAGAAACCCGCGTTCTACGGTAGGCACTGTTACGGAGATATACGATTACCTGCGCCTGCTCTTTGCGCGTACAGGTGTGCCGCATTGCCCGAATTGCGGCAGGGAGATAACGCGGCAGACCGTGGACCAGATCGTCGATCGCGTTATATCCATGCCGGAACGCACCAGGATCAATATCCTCGCTCCTGTGATCCGCGGCAAAAAAGGCGAGAACAGGCAGCTTCTTGAGGATATGGCGAAGAAGGGCTTTATGCGTGCGCGCATCGACGGAACGATGTATGAACTGGAGGAAGCGCCAAAGCTCGCCAAGAACAACAAGCATACGATCGAGATCGTGGTAGACAGGCTCATCGTACGTCCGGAGATGTCAAAGCGCCTTACCGATTCCCTTGAAACCGCCATGAAGCTTTCGGAGGGGCTCGTGATCATCGCGCCTGCAGACGGCGAGGATATCCTCTTTTCCGCCAATTACGCGTGTCCCGAATGCGGGATATCCATAGAGGAGCTGGAGCCGCGCCTGTTCTCCTTCAACAATCC
>DBXA01000174.1:31510-33312 GCA_002309235.1 Christensenella sp. UBA1224
ATACCGGACAGGACGAAGAGCCTGAATGAAGGGGCTGTTCAGGCGAGCGGCTGGGGAAAATCCGGCGACGACGATACCATGGCCCATATGATGCTTGCAGCGCTGGCAAAGCATTACAGCTTCTCACTGGATACTCCTGTTCGGGAACTGCCGGAGAATATCCTGGATATACTCCTGTACGGGACCAAGGGAGAAAAGATACGTATCGCCTATGAACGCGCTTCCGGCAGGGGAGAATTCGTGGCGCCGTTTGAGGGGATCATAACCAATCTCGAAAGGCGTTACAGGGAAACGCAGTCTGACAGCATGAAGGAGTACCTGGAGGGCTGCATGGCTGCGACGCCCTGTCCTGTGTGTGGAGGAAAAAGGCTCAAGAAGGAAGCGCTTAGCGTAACGGTAGGCGGGATATCCATCGCTGACCTGTGTGCCATGCCGGTAGAGGAGGAGAGGAGCTTCCTTTCACGGGTGGAACTTAAGGGGAAAGAGCGCATGATAGCGGAACCGATCCTGAGGGAGATCGATTCACGACTTGGTTTCCTGTGTGATGTGGGCCTGAGCTATCTGACGCTTTCACGCGCTGCCGCTACCCTTTCCGGCGGAGAAGCGCAGCGTATACGTCTTGCTACCCAGATAGGCTCCGGTCTGATGGGAGTCTTATATGTATTGGATGAGCCTTCGATCGGGCTTCATCAGAGAGATAACAGAAAGCTCCTCAATACACTGCGTCATCTGCGCGATATCGGAAATACTCTCATCGTGGTCGAGCATGATGAGGAAACCATGCGCGAGGCGGATTTCCTCGTGGATATCGGTCCGTATGCGGGGGTCAACGGCGGCAGGGTGATAGCCAGCGGAACGGTGGAGGATGTTATCGCTTGTCCTGAGAGCATAACGGGGCAATATCTGTCCGGCAAACGCCGCGTTCCGACGCCTGTGAGCAGGAGAAAGCCGCAGGGCTGGCTTACGGTAAAGGGTGCGAAAGCCCACAACCTGAAAAACATCGATGTTTCTTTCCCTCTTGGGACATTGACCTGCGTAACGGGTGTATCGGGGAGCGGGAAATCCTCTCTGGTCAATGAGATACTGTTCAAACGGCTTTCCCATGATCTCAACCGTTCACGGCTGCGCGCCGGTACCCACGATGGTCTGGAAGGCGCGGATAAACTGGATAAGATCATTGCGATAGATCAATCTCCCATAGGGCGGTCGCCCCGCTCTAATCCGGCAACCTATACGGGCGTCTTTGACATGATCCGCGATGTGTTCGCTTCGACTGCGGATGCGAAGACGCGCGGCTACAAGCCCAACCGCTTCTCCTTCAATGTGAAGGGCGGCCGCTGTGAAGCCTGTTCCGGAGATGGGATACTGAAGATAGAGATGCATTTCCTGCCGGATATCTACGTGCCCTGCGATGTCTGCAAGGGCAGGCGCTACAACAGGGAGACATTGGAAGTGCGCTATAAGGGCAGGAACATTTATGAGGTCCTGGATATGACGGTGAATGAGGCGCTGGAGTTCTTTGCGCCGCTGCCCAGGATAGCTTCAAAGCTTGAGACGCTGAGGGATGTTGGTCTTGGTTATATCAAGCTCGGACAACCTTCCACAACGCTTTCCGGCGGAGAAGCGCAGCGCATAAAGCTTGCGACGGAGCTCTCACGAAAGGCAACGGGACGTACGATCTACGTGCTGGATGAACCTACGACAGGACTGCATATGGCGGATGTGGAGCAGCTCAATGAGGTCCTGCAGAGGCTTGCCGATGGGGGAAATACGCTGATCGTCATCGAGCATAATATGGATGT
>DBXA01000174.1:33359-33480 GCA_002309235.1 Christensenella sp. UBA1224
TGCGGAACACCGGAGGAGATCGCCGAATGCCCCGAAAGCTATACGGGACAGTATCTGAAGGATGTGCTCAGACGGTGACGACAGATACCGGGAACTTATCCTGCGTTCGGAACATCTTAAC
>DBXA01000104.1 GCA_002309235.1 Christensenella sp. UBA1224
GCGACGAGCTCGTAGCTGGTGCAGGGGCCGCCGACGGCATTCAGGCAGCGCCTGAGGCCCTTTGCGGCCAGCATCTCCTCCCAAACAGCCGGATAGGTGAGAAGGCGCCCGTCCTCTGTATCCAGGAGGCCCTTGGTGACAGTCAGTATGGGCGTCTTTTCAGGGATCCTGGGGAGTATGTTCTCGCCGAACCATTCCACGCCGAAGGAGGAAACGCCGCCTATGATCATATCGGAGCCGGCGATCGCCTGATCGACTTCTTCTATCTGGTAAAAGCGGACCCCCTCCGGGAAATCCCTCCTGAATTTCGGATGCCTGTTCTCCTTTACACAGTTTTCGATGATCTCCCTGTCCAGGTGTGTTCCAACCAGGCGCACCTCATGCCCGTTCTCACGGGCGGGGAACGCCAGCGCGGAGCCCATCATGCCGGAGCCGATGATCGTTACGACAGCCATCACTCTACCGCCTTTCCCTTATTTGTGGAGCCCCTTGCCCCTTAAGTATTCCATCGCCCATTTCGGGTCGTTGGATGTGAACAGCATGGCGCCGTTCGCGATCGCCTGGTCGTACTTTTCGGGGGTATCGACCGGATAGAAGACCCAGGGCTCGACGCCGCAGGACTTGGCGAAGTCAAACCTCTGCTTTTCAACGACGGGCTCTGCCGGGGTGCCGAAGAGGCACACGCAGTAGGCGTAGTCATAGACGAAGCGCTTCTGCCCGGGCCCCATCTTCTCCTGCGGGGAATAGGCGTGGATCAGTATCTCTTCGGCGTATTTCGCCGAAATGTATTCGTTGAGCATGCCGGACCAGGTGTTGATGGTGATGCGGTCCAGCATACCGTATTCCCGGAGCATGGCGATGGCCTTATCCGCCGCTTCATAGGCGAAATCGCCCGAATCGGCCGGGTAATCCTTCAGCTCCACGTTTACCAGCACTTCAGGCCAGCCTTTGAGCCAGTCGAGGAATTCCCGGAAGGAGGGCACGCGCTCGCCCGCAAATTCCGGTCCCTTCCAGCTGCCGGCGTCGAGCAGCTTCATCTCCCGGAAGGTCTTTTCGCGGATCAGGCCCGTTCCGTCTGTCGTGCGGTCTACCGTATGGTCGTGCATCATGATGATCTCGCGGTCCTTCGTCATGTGCAGATCGATCTCCAGCATGTCCGGGTCAAGATCCATGGCGGAGCGGAAGGATATGAGCGTGTTCTCCGGGAAGTATTTCGCGTTGCCGCGATGGGCGGCGACCGGGATGGGATTCTTATAATGCAGCTTTTTCATTTCAGCAACCTCTGTAATAATATGGTGAGCCGCAGCAGCAGCCGCAGAATTGCATGACAAGATAGATAAAACAGCAGGGATTGATGCGCATGCAGGGTACGCACTGCATGCCGCCGAAATTGCCGGCCTGCCGTTCGTAGCCGCCGGAAGCGTATTCCAGGCGGTTCAGCAGGTCGTTGTACTGGGCGTTGCTGGGCTCCATATTGACGGCCTGCTGCGCGTATTCCAGCGCCGCGATGCGGTTGCCCATGCCGGACATCGCCTTTGCGGCGCAGAAATACCATTCTCCCGTGCGGGAGGGGATGGAGTTGAGGGCGTTCATCGCCTCGGCATAGCGGCCGGCCTGCAGGTAATTGCGCACGGTGGTGAACTGCGGCGTTCCGCCGAAGCCGGCGGAATAGCCATCCTGCCAGCTGCCCTGGTAGCCGCCGAAGCCGCCCCAGCCGAAGGGATCCGAATAGCTCTGACGGGATGAACCGCCGTATCCGCCCTGGTAGCCGCTCTGTCCGTAGCCGGCGGAGGAATAGCCGGAGCCGGAGGATCTGCCGCCGTGGCGTATCTCATCGATGACTTTGGCATAGGCATCGTTGATCTCCTTCATCTTCGCTTCGGCCGATGCGGAGCCCCTGTTGCGGTCCGGATGGTATTCCTTTGCAAGCTTCCTGTATGCTGTTTTGACTTCTTCCTCTGTCGCGCCGCGGGATACGCCCAGTACGCGATACGGATCTTCGTTCATTGTGCTATTCTCCTCCGGGAAGGGGGTGTTTCCTTTTCTTTGTTTTATCCTGCGTCAGCATGGCATACCGGGACCATATGCCGCTGTAGAGTATATTGCGCAGGATATCCGCGTCTCTTTCCAGCGGCAGCATCTCGAACGCGTCCGCGCCTTCGCTGATGAGCATGGTGAGGGAGCGGCCGATGAAATCCCTGAGATCCGGCCTGCCGCGATAGCTTATGAGCGGGTTGTAGCGCTTTTTCCGGATGTCTTCCTCCAGGTCCTCGAAGGCATCGCACAGGTATATGAACCTGCCTACGGCACCGCCCAGCGTCTTAAGAGGCGCTGCCCAGAAATCGTCCTCCTTCGCGTACACCTCGGCGAAGAGGTCTCCCATCTGGTTGGCCGGCAGGTCGCAGAGGGTCTCTCCGCGCTTTTCCATCCCGCTCAGGTTCTGTATGCACGCTTCGATCTTCCGACATTTGTCCGGGTATGTGCTCTTAACGCGGCGGTAGCTCTTTTCGAGCCCTTTTGCGGAGAGGCCGGCGCGCAGGGAACGGTCGTCCCCGGCATCGTCCAGCGCCTTGAAATAGGCGAAGGCGATGTTCATATCCGCGGCGTAGTCATAGGCAGGGCTCAGGAGGGTATCCATGCGTCGGCCGAATCTCGCGGGGCAGGGGAGCCTGGCCTCACTTTCCTCCGGTTCATACAGGGAGGAGTGGAGCAGGGCAAGGAATGTCATATCGTAGCTGAGCACCGCCCGGGCCGCCAGCCCGTAGCGCTCGCCAAGCCGCCTGCAAAGGCCGCAGTAATGCATGCGGAAGCGCTTATACTGCTCCTGTGTCAGGGAAGACCTGTTTATCGTGACATATCCGAACAAGCCGCTGCCTCCTTACAGGGGTTTTGTCAAGTATCGCACGGGAGTGTGTTCCGCGTATTGAGAAATCCTGTTCGATTTGTGTTTTTTTCGGTACGATACTGTGGCTATTTCATGCCGAGTATCGCCTGGCGGTTCGTGAGGTAGGCGATATCATCCCTGCGGGACATCATTTTGAGGAATTCCTCGAACCTGTCCCAGGTATTGCCGATATCGAATTCGTAGGCGTGCCCCCATACGTAGAACACGCGGGGCTCATCCGTCTTAAGGTCGATGAACTCTTTCCCGAGGCGGAACATCTCATCCCATTCCCGGTGGTGGTATACCGTGGGCTTGAAGGCGTACAGATCCTCCTGGGGCAGAAAGTCGTGGGTGGAGGTGGTCGTCCGGGCAAAGCGTATGCCCGTCCTCTCCGCGACGAGCTTTTTGACGCGGTCATCGTACAGGGGACCCTGGCCTCCCGGATACGCCATGCAGACGACCTCGTAGCCCGCTATTTCGGAAAGCGCGCGCCTGTCCTCCTCCACCTGGCGCACCACCTCTTCATCCGAAAGGAAGGTGAGCCCCGGGTGGTCTATGGTGTGGGCGGCGATCTCGTGCCCGGCGTATATCTTCTGCACCTCGCAGGCGCGGGGCTTTACGTGGGCCACCGTCACATCCTCGCGGATGAGGGAACCGGCTGTCCCGAGCCTTCCGCTGTTCAGGTTGAAGGTGCACTTCATCCCGTATTTATCGAAAAGGGATATCAGGCGCTGGTCCTGCGTAACGGCATCGTCGTAGCTGAAGGTCAGTGCCTTTTTCTTTCCGTCAAAATCCATATCGCGAACCTCCTTGCCGTATGCAAACTTATACATATTACAGTATAGCACATTCTTTTGCGTTGTGCAGTAAGTTCGGCATAAAAAATGTATGGGGGCACAGGTTGCCGTGAAAGCCGCGGGCATGGTAAAATGTACGGGAAAGAGGAGGTGCTTTGCGGCATGATGACGACGCGGGAGCGTATTTCGCGCATGTACGCCCATAAGGAGGCGGACAGGATCCCCATAATGGATTCGCCCTGGGAGGATACCCTCGACCGCTGGGAGAGGGAGGGCATGCCCATACGTGATTATATCTCGTATTTTGATCTGGATAAAACGGCCTATATCTCTGTTGACAATTCCCCCAGATATCCCCAGAGGGTGCTGGAGGAGACCGATCAGTACCGCATCTATACGACTTCCTGGGGTGTTACGCGCCGCTCCTGGAAGCACGCCACCTCCACGCCGGAGGATATCGATTTCCTGGTGAAGACGCCGGATGACTGGGCGAAGGCGAAGGAGCGGATGACGCCGACAGACGACCGCATCCCCTGGGCGGAGCTCAAGGAGAACTACCCCAAATGGCGCAGCGAAGGCCGGTGGATCACAGGAGGCTTCTGGTTCGGCTTTGATATCACGCATTCCGGCTTTGTGGGCACGGAAAGGCTATTGGAGGCAATGGTGGAGGAGCCGGAGTGGTGCATCGACATGTTCGAGCACGAGCTGGATGTGGATATCGCCCTGATGGACCGCGTATGGGAGGCGGGCTATCATTTCGATGAGCTGCACTGGTACGACGACATGGGCTATAAGAACCGCACGTTCTTCTCCCTGCGCATGTACAGGGATATCCTGAAGCATTCGCACCAGAGGGCGATCGATTGGGGGCACAGCCGCAATATCCCGGTCAGGCTCCATTCCTGCGGGGATATCATGTCCTTTGTGCCGGAGCTGGTGGAGATGGGGCTCGACGGGCTCAATCCCATGGAGGTGAAGGCCGGTATGGACCCGATCGCCTTGAAGAAGACATACGGGGACAGGCTCCTTCTGCACGGCGGCGTAAATGCCGTCCTGTGGGATAAGCCGGATGAGATATCCAGGGCGATCCGCGATACCGTACCCGCGCTCATGGAGAACGGCGGCTATATCTTCGCCTCGGATCACTCGATCCCCTCCTCGGTCTCGCTGGAGGATTTCCGTGCGATCATAGAGCTGATCAAAGAGATCGGTACATACAGGTAGGGAGAGATATCCTTTGAATGATGGAAGGAAAAGGTGATCGCAGATGAAAAAGCAGGCTTTCAATCCGTACCTCCCCTCATGGGAGTATATCCCGGACGGTGAACCCTATGTGTTCGGGGACAGGGTATATGTATACGGATCCCACGATCGCTTCAACGGGCATGTGTTCTGCCTGGGGGACTACATGGGCTGGTCCGCGCCGGTCGACGATCTTTCCGACTGGCGGTGCGA
>DBXA01000113.1:0-853 GCA_002309235.1 Christensenella sp. UBA1224
GGGAAGGCTACAACTACGAGGACGCCGTCCTTCTGAACGAGCGCCTCGTAAGGGAAGACAAGTATACATCCATCCATATCGAGGAATACGAGTGCGAGGCCCGCGATACGAAGCTGGGGCCGGAAGAGATCACGCGAGATATCGCCGGTCTTTCCGATGAGAGCCTGCGCGACCTCGACGAGCGCGGCATCATCCGCGTGGGCGCCGAGGTACAGGCGGGCGATATCCTGGTGGGCAAGGTCACCCCGAAGGGCGAGACGGAGCTTACCGCGGAAGAGAGGCTGCTGCGCGCGATCTTCGGAGACAAGGCGCGCGAGGTGCGCGATACATCGCTGAAGGTGCCGCACGGCGAGTTCGGCATCGTAGTGGATGTCAAGGTGTTTACCCGCGACAACCGCGCGGAGCTGAGCCCGGGCGTCAATAAGACCGTACGCGTCTATATCGCGCAGAAGAGAAAGATCTCCGTAGGCGACAAGATGGCGGGCCGGCACGGAAACAAGGGCGTCGTCAGCCGCATCCTTCCGGAAGAGGATATGCCGTTCATGGAAGACGGAACGCCGCTGGATATCGTGCTCAACCCCCTGGGCGTTCCCAGCCGCATGAACCTGGGTCAGGTGCTTGAGGTACATCTGGGAATGGCGGCAAAGAAGCTGGGCTGGCACGTGGCGACACCGGTATTCGACGGCGCGAGGCCCGAGGATATCATGGAATGCCTGACAGAGGCCGGCTACAGCCCGGACGGGAAATTCCGCCTGCGCGACGGCCGTACCGGAGATTGGTTCGAAAACCGCGTTACCGTCGGTTACATGTACTACCTGAAGCTGCATCACCTGGTGGACGATAAGATCCACGC
>DBXA01000113.1:892-6256 GCA_002309235.1 Christensenella sp. UBA1224
TTCGGCGGCCAGCGCTTCGGCGAGATGGAGGTCTGGGCACTGGAAGCCTACGGCGCGAGCCATGTGCTCCAGGAGATACTGACCGTGAAATCGGATGACGTCGTGGGCCGCGTAAAGACCTACGAGGCGATCGTCAAGGGCGCGAACATCCCGGATCCGGGCGTGCCGGAGAGCTTCAAGGTGCTCGTGAAGGAGCTCCAGAGCCTTGCGCTGGACATCAAGGTGTACGGCGAGGATCACGAGCTGATCGAGATCAAGGAGCTCGAAGAAGACACCGTGAACGAGAGCGAGTACAAGGAACAGCTCACCGAGACGCTGCCTGAGGATGAGATCCCGGCAGATGAGGAAGAGAGCTTCGACTTCGATTCACTCGATCTCGGCGGCGACCTGGATGACGACCTGTTCGGCGATGAACTTGAATAAGGCTTTGAACGAGAGAGATATGGAGGTGGATTCCTTTGTCTGAACTTGCAAACATGGATTCCATTCAGATAGGCCTTGCTTCCCCGGATATGATCCGGGCCTGGAGCCATGGCGAGGTAACCAAGGCGGAAACGATCAACTACAGGACTCTCAAGCCGGAAAGGGACGGCCTTTACTGCGAGCGCATCTTCGGGCCTACCAAGGACTGGGAGTGCAACTGCGGCAAATACAAGCGCACCCGCTACAAGGGTGTTATCTGCGACAAGTGCGGCGTCGAGGTCACAAAGGCCAAGGTGCGCCGTGAGCGCATGGGCCATATCGAGCTCGCCGCCCCTGTCAGCCACATCTGGTATTTCAAGGGCATCCCGAGCCGCATGGGCACGATACTGAACATCACCCCCAGGAACCTGGAGCAGGTGCTCTATTTCGCGAGCTACATCGTGCTCGATCCGGGCGTAGGCACGGATCTTGCCAAATACCAGATACTTTCCGAAGGCGAGTATCAGCGCAAAAAGCAGGATTATCCCGGCCAGTTCCGCGCCGGCATCGGCGCCGAGGCGATCAAGGAGCTTTTGATGGAGCTGGATCTCGATGCCCTGTCCGCAGAGCTCAAGGAAGAGATCGCGGGCCTCACCGCAAAGGAGAACGGCCGTGAGACCGAAGGCCAGAAGCGCCAGAAGGCGATGAAAAGGCTGGAAGTCGTGGAAGCCTTCCGCATGAGCGGCAACAAGCCCGAATGGATGATCATGGATGTGATCCCGGTACTGCCTCCGGAGCTGCGCCCCATGGTACAGCTGGATGGCGGCCGTTTCGCGACCAGCGACTTAAACGACCTCTATCGCCGGGTCATCAACCGAAACAACAGGCTTAAGAGGATGCTCGAGATGGGCGCCCCGGATATCATCGTACGCAACGAGAAGCGCATGCTGCAGGAAGCTGTGGACGCGCTGATCGACAACGGCCGCAGGGGCCGTGCCGTTACCGGCGCGGGCGGAAGGCAGCTCAAGTGCCTGAGCGAGCTGCTCAGGGGCAAGCAGGGCCGTTTCCGCCAGAACCTGCTGGGCAAGCGCGTNNGACTATTCCGGCCGAAGCGTTATCGTGGTAGGACCCAGCCTTAAGATGTATCAGTGCGGCCTTCCCAAGGAGATGGCGCTGGAGCTCTTCAAGCCCTTCGTCATCGAAAAGCTGGTGAACAAGGGGATCGCGCTGAACGTCAAGACCGCCAAGAAGCAGGTCGACAGGCACAAGACGGAAGTATGGGACGTACTGGAAGAGGTCATACACGATCATCCCGTCATGCTCAACCGCGCGCCGACGCTGCACAGGCTGGGCATACAGGCGTTTGAGCCCGTACTGGTAGAGGGTAAGGCGATCAAGCTGCACCCGCTGTGCTGCACCGCCTTCAACGCGGACTTNNGACTTTGACGGCGACCAGATGGCCGTACACGTGCCCCTTACCATGGAGGCGCAGGCGGAAGCCCGCTTCCTGATGCTGGCAGCGAACAATATCTTGAAGCCTGCCGACGGAAAGCCCGTCGTCTGCCCCACGCAGGATATGGTACTGGGATGCTACTATCTCACCCTTGAGCGCGAAGGCGCACTGGGCGAGGGCAGGGTATTTGCCGATGAGGACGAGGCCTTCATGGCCTACCAGACCGGAAACCTGCACCTGCAGGCGAAGATCAGGATCCGCATGACGAGGGAATTCGAAGGCGAAAAGGCGAGCCGTCTTGTGGAGACCACTATCGGCCGCGTGATCTTCAACGAAGCGATACCTCAGAACATGGGCTTTGTCAGGCGCGAATGCCTGGATGACATGTTCAAATTCGAGGTCGACCGCGTTGTCGACAAGAAGATGCTGGGCAAGATCGTCGACCAGTGCTACAGGACTCTGGGCGTCACCGAGACCAGGCAGATGCTCGACAACATCAAGGCCATGGGATATAAGTATTCCACGCTGGCCGCGATCACCGTATCGGTAGGCGACATCAACGTGCCCGCAAAGAAGGCGGAGATACTGGGCGAGGCTGAAAAGAAGGTAGCCGAGAACGAAAAGCAGTTCCGCCGCGGCCGCCTTTCCGACAATGAGCGCTATATGAACGTCACCAGGATCTGGGAAGACGCGACGAACGCGGTCACCAGCGAGGTGCTCGCGAGCCTGGATAAGTTCAACCCGATCAACATGATGGCCCAGTCCGGTGCCCGCGGCTCCACCAACCAGATCCGCCAGCTTTCCGGTATGCGCGGCCTGATGGCTTCCCCGAGCGGCAAGATCATAGAGCTGCCTATACGAAGCAACTTCCGCGAAGGCCTTTCCGTGCTGGAATTCTTCATCTCCTCCCACGGCTCCCGCAAGTCCCTGGCAGATACCGCTCTGCGTACGGCGGACTCCGGTTACATGACCAGGCGTCTGGTAGACGTCGCGCAGGATATGATCGTGCGCGAGGAAGACTGCTTCGCCGAGAGGGGCGAAAATGTACGCGGCATGCTGGTGAGCGACATCGTGATGGACGGGGAAGAGATCGAATCCCTGAAGGACCGTCTGTACGGCCGCTGCAGCGCGCAGGATGTGATCCATCCCGAAACGGGCGAGATCATCTGCAGCGTAAACGATATCATCACTGCAGACCTTGCACAGAAGATCGTGGATGCCGGCATAAAGGAAATGAGCGTCCGCTCCGTACTGACATGCCGCGCGGACAACGGCGTATGCGCGCGCTGCTATGGCGCGAACATGGCGCACGGCGGTCTGGTGGACAGGGGAGAAGCGATCGGCATCATCGCGGCCCAGTCTATCGGCGAGCCCGGCACGCAGCTTACCATGCGTACCTTCCATACCGGCGGCGTTGCGACCGGCGAGGATATCACGCAGGGTCTTCCCCGCGTCGAGGAGCTCTTCGAGGCCCGCAGGCCCAAGAGGGAATCCATCCTTTCCGAGATCTCAGGTACGGTGCGCTTCGATACCGACAACCGCAAGAGGCGTGAGATCGTCATCACCGGCGCAGATAAGCTCGATGCCAAGAGGTACCCGATCAATTACGGCTCCAAGCTCAAGGTCAATGAAGGCGATGAGGTCAAGGCAGGCGATGAGCTGATCGAAGGCTCCATCAACCCGCACGACCTGCTCAGGATACTCGGCGTCAAAGCAGTGCAGGATTATCTGGTGCGCGAAGTGCAGTCCACCTACCGCAGGCAGGGCGTTGAGATCAGCGATAAGCATATCGAGGTCATCGTTCGCCAGATGCTGCGCAAGATCCGCGTGGAGGATGCCGCGGACACAGACCTGCTGCCGGGCTCTATGGTCGATATCTTCAAGTTCGAGCGCGCCAACGAGAAGGCGCTTTCGGAAGGCAAGCGCCCCGCTACGGCAAAGCGCGTGCTCCTGGGTATCACCAAGGCTTCCCTTGCGACCGAATCCTTCCTTTCAGCCGCGGCGTTCCAGGAGACTACCCGCGTGCTTACCGAAGCCGCGATCAAGGGAAAGGTGGACCCGCTTCTGGGCATCAAGGAAAACGTCATCATCGGCAAGCTCATACCGGCCGGTACCGGCATGAAGCGCTATCGCTCGATCGATGTGCATGAGGCTTACTGAAGCTGAATAAAAATGCGCTGCTGCGGATACACTCCGCAGCAGCAATGCAATACCGGGGCCGGCGGCGGTACTGCGGTCTTATCTGTTAGCCGGAGGAGTATCCCAGATGTCTGATTCCAGAATGGCGCGCGCTCTCGCGCTTCTCATTTGTTTCCTTCTCATTCCGTCGGCAGCTTTTGCCGGCGCGGTATCCCCGCATATGCCCGGAGAGGTCATAGAGCCTGCGTATAAGGTGCTGCCCCAGGGACTCACGACGGATGTGCCGCTGGGCCTTCCGGAATCCGAAAGGGTGGATTACAGCTACTTTGATGATGCGCTGTTCGTGGGCGACTCGGTGAGCGAAAAGCTGCGTACCTATGTCGTGACGCAGAGGCGTTCGGACCCCGGCTTTATGGGTTCGGCGCAGTTCTTCACCGGGGTATCCTTCGGCAGCAGGACCGCTGTCAGGGCTGTTACGCAAAACTCACGATTCCCGGAGTACAACGGGAAAAAGATGAGCATACAGGATGCGGTAGCCGCCTCCGGCTGCAAAAAGGTGTTCATCATGCTGGGCATGAACGATGCGGCTTTCGGGATCGACAAGGCCGTGGAGAACATGGTCACGGTGATCGGATCGATATTGGAAAAGAACCCGGATGTGACGATTTTCATCGAGTCCGCGACGCCCCGCGTGAGCGGCAGTCACCCCACGGTCAAAGAGCTCTTTCAGTACGATCTCCTTCTCTATGAGACGGTAAAGGCGATGAACCATGTCTATTTTATCGATGTGGCGTATCCTATGCGCGATGAGAAGGGGAACCTGTACGAAAAGTACTGCGCCGACAGCGGATCCATGGCGATCCATCTGAACAACAACGGCTGCCGGGTATGGATCGATTGGCTCCTGAGCCATGCCCTTACGGAGGATTGAGGATTAGGCTGATGAAGAAGATCTTTTTTTGTGCGCTCTGCGCTGTCCTTATCTGTGCCTCCTGCTCGTGCGGGAGCGATACGAAGGCTATGCCTTCCGCAGCGGAAACGCCGGTCGTGACAGAGGAACCTGCTCAGGCTCCGACAGAAGCGCCCGTTCCGGAAGGGGATCCTCAGGAGACGGAAGTGCCCTCGCAGGCGGAAAACATCGGGGCTGATGCCGACGGGGCGCCTGCCGATGCATCCGCATACAAGGTGCTGGTCGACAAGCTTACGACGGATATCCCTCTGGGCCTGCAGGAATCAGAAAGGGTGGATCACAGCTACTTCAATGATTCCCTTTTTGTGGGGGATTCCGTCAGCGGCAAGCTTGCCACGTATGTCATGAAGCAGAGGCGCACTGACCCGGGCTTTATGGGAAATGCGCAGTTTTTCGTTGC
>DBXA01000113.1:6407-8139 GCA_002309235.1 Christensenella sp. UBA1224
CGGTGATCGAACGCATACGGGAAAAGAACCCGGATACCACGATATTTATCCAATCCGCCACGCCGCGCATCCGCGGCTCCCAGCCCACGACCAAGGAGCTCTTCAAATACGATCTGCTGCTCTACGAGACGGTCAAGGATATGGATCACGTCTATTTTGTGGATGTGGCGCATGCGATGCGGGATGAGGACGGCAATCTCCGGGAGATGCTGTGCTCGGATCTTACCACCATGACACTGCATCTGAACGATAAGGGATGCCAGGTCTGGGTGGAATGGCTCCTGCGCCACGCGCTTACGGAGGAGCGAGGTTAAACCTATGAAGAAGATACTGTTCCTGCTGCTCTTAGCTGCTTTCATCCTGGCGGCATGCTCATGCGGCGCCGATCAGGAAACAGGGGCACAGACGCCGGCCGCATCACCCAAGGCCCCTGCGGATATGGACGCGGTGCTCACGTCCTTCGGCCTGGAGGAAACGATGCTCGTCCTCACCAGGGAGGAGATGCTGTTCATCTACGGCTTTGAGGATGCGGATCTCAAGCAGGCGTCCGCGGCGATCCATGAGAGCGGCATCCAGTGCGATGAATTCGTACTCGTGGAAGCTGTTTCGGAGCAGGCTGCAGACCGGGTCGAGGAGCTGCTGGGCCTGAGACTGAAACAGAAGGAAAATGAAATGCGGGATTACCTGCCGGAGCAGTACGACATCATCACGAAATGCTCTGTTTACAGGGATGGTCTCTATACCGCCCTGATCGTATCGCCGCAGGCGGAATCTTTTACGAAGCTCTTCAAAGAGGCGATAGGCTGATCTTCTGACGGAAGGAAGTGCGCGGCATGGTCTTTTCAAGCATGGTGTTCATGTTCGCCTTCCTGCCCGCTGCTCTTTTGGGCTTTTATCTGCTGCCGCGCAGGTTTCGCAATCTCTTCCTGCTTTTGGCGAACCTTGTGTTCTACGGCTGGGGAGAGCCCGTATATATACTCATCATGCTGGCGGAGACGCTGGTCTGCTATGCCGCGGGGCTGGCTATCGGCAAAACGGGGGATACTTCTCCCCGCATTGCCCGGATGGCCTGTGCCGCCGCCTGCGTTTTTGGCATCGTCATGCTGGGCAGCTTCAAATACGCCGGGCTCATCGCCAAGACGCTCAGGCTGATTCCCCTGTTTTCGGCGATGCCGATACCGGATATCGCCCTTCCCATAGGCATCTCCTTTTATACGTTCCAGACCATGTCCTATGTCATCGATGTATACAGGAAGGATGTGCCCGCGCAGCGCAGGATCGTGGATTTTGCCATGTACGTGACGCTGTTCCCGCAATTGATCGCCGGTCCCATCGTGCGCTACAAGGATGTGGCGGACCAGATAGACGGGAACAGGGCGTCAAAAGAGCAGTTTGCGGCAGGTGTCCGCCTGTTTGTCATAGGGCTGGGCAAAAAGGTACTGATCGCGAACCGCATGGGCACGGTATGGGATATACTGCGGTTGAACGCGGGGGCATACGGATCGCTCGCCGCCTGGTTCGGCGTGATCGCCTACACATTGCAGATCTATTTCGATTTTTCGGGCTACAGCGACATGGCGCGCGGGCTCGGGCGCATGTTCGGGTTCGAATTCAATGAAAATTTCCGTTATCCGTATATCTCCCGGAGCATTACGGAATTCTGGCGCAGGTGGCATATCTCGCTGAGCACCTGGTTCAGGGATTATGTGTACATCCCGCTCGGCGGCAGCCG
>DBXA01000011.1:0-6612 GCA_002309235.1 Christensenella sp. UBA1224
AAGAGGATGGCGATGTTCTGCATCAGGTTGTAGTCCCGCGTGGCCATCGCGATCTGGTCGCTGTCCGCGACGAGCGGCTCGTAGTTGGAGGAGCAGAAGAAGGTCTTGTTGTCCCGCTGGGTGAAACGGGCGGATTTGTTGGGAATGATCCCCTCGCTGCTCGCATCCACGCCGGCCATGCTGAGTCCGACGAGGAAGAGATGTGAGCCTTCATAATACCAGAAGCCGTTCGCATCCTTCTTGAGCGGCGCGGAGAAGAACAGGTTCACGATCTGGCCGAGCTGGGTGTAAAGATTGGTCCAGTTGGCCACTTCGTTCTCGAGTTTGGACTTCGTGTCGTAGTCGCTCTCATACTTTCCGCTCTCCATCCCGGCGATGATCTCGCGGTCGTATTTCGCGCGGGCGGTCAGCGCGGCTGCGAGTTCACGTGTCTCCTCGCCGGTCTTTTTCCGAAGGCCCCAGGCCAAGCCGGAGATGTATTTGCCGGTAGCGTCATAAGGGTTCCAGGACGGAGCGAGAGACATCAGTTCGGGCACCTCGGGTCCGGCAGGAATGGAGTTGCCCGTGACGGAAGATACGGCCGACGACAGCGCGGACGAGGCATTCGAACTGGTCTGCGTCCCCTGGTCATTGCCTTCAATGGCATTTATCGCAGCACCGCTGGCTTGCTGGGTCGTGCGGGAGACCCCTTGCTCGACGGCGTTCTTGGCACGGTTGAGAAGATTGCCGAGCTGGGCGTGTGCCGGTGCGCACAGGAGCAGCATCACGGCAAAAGGGAGGATCTTGCAATTGGTTTTCATGGCGTGATGATTTAGCAGATACAATTGTAGTAAATAATTCTGTATTCTGCAAATAGCCGCCTCCGAGGCGGAGATGTTTTGGAGATGCTGAATAATTTGGTTACATTTGACAATCCCCGCTTGTCCTGCCTGCGGGTTTTCAAGGGTAAAGCAACGATAAACATTATATTATGAAAAAGACTCTTACGCTTTTGCATTCCAACGATTTGCACGGAGATTTCCTCGCCGAGAAGGTGGACGAGAAGCTGACCGGCGGCGTCTCCATGCTTTCCGGCTATGTCTCCAAGGTCCGCAAGGAGGAGAAGAACGTCCTGTATGCCATCTCCGGCGATATGTTCAAGGGATCCCTGATCGACCAGGAATACCGGGGCATCTCCACCATCGAGATCATGAACCTGCTGGCCCCCGACGTGGTGACGCTGGGCAACCACGAGGTGGACTACGGACTCGCCCATCTCCTGTTCCTGGAGAAGTGCGCCAAATTCCCGATCATCAACGCCAACATGTTCCTGACCAGCAACGGCATCCGTCTGTTCAACTCCCACAGGATCATCGAGATCGATGGGATGAAGATCATGTTCATCGGCATTCTGACCGAGGACGTGCTGGAATACACGCGCAACGAGAAGCTCATCAGCACGCTGGTCGGCATCAAGGACGCGGCGGAGGAAGTGGGCAGGATCTGCATGGCGTACCAGACCGTGGACATCGACCTGACGGTTCTGCTGACGCATATCGGATACGAAAATGACCAGAAACTGGCTGCCCAACTGGATCCCGACTGGGGCGTGGACCTGATCATCGGCGGCCACACCCACACCTTCATGGAGGAGGCGGAGGTCGTCAACGGGATACCGATCGTCCAGGCAGGCACAGGCAGCGGACAGATCGGCCGCTTCGATATCGTGTATGACACCCTGCGCAATAAGATCGCCCGGTGGAGCTGGCGCTGCGATCCCGTCAACGAGAACACGGCACCGACGGATCCCGTCATGGAGCAGCTGCTCGAGAGCTACAAGAGCCGGACAGACGCAAAGTACCGGCGGATCGTCACAAGCTTCGCGCGGACGCTCACCCACCCTTCCCGCACGCAGGAGACAGAGCTCGGCAACCTATACGCCGACCTGCTCCAATGGGAGAGCAGCTTTGACATCATGCTGATGGACTCAGGAGCCATCCGCAAAAAGGAGTTGGGGCCGATCGTGGAATACCAGGATATGCTGGAGAACACGCCGTTCGACGACGTCCTGTGGATGCTGAAGGTGACGGGCGCGCAGTTTAAGCGGATGGTTATGCACATCCTGCGGGATGAGGCCTGGGAGGGACACACCGAGTTCTATCAGTTCTCAGCCGGCGTCAGGATCGTCTACCGCAGGAGCACCCGTACCATCGAGGAGTTCAGGTTCAGGGGAAAGGACATAACGGACGATCAGGAGCTGCTGATCGCCCTGCAGAACTACCACTATCAGAACTTTGATGAGTTCCTCGGCATTCCCCTGGCAGATGCTGCTAAGAACATGAAGCCGCGGGTGATCGCCACCAGCGTCAACAATATCGTGGAGGAGTATTTCTCCACCCACGCAGGCCTCGACGCGCACGTGGAGGGCCGTCTGGTGGTGCTGGAATAGATCCCAAGTACCGCATGATGAAATGGAGGGGAAACGGCAGTGCTCGATAAAAAAGGCTTTGACCTGTGGGCGGACGGATATGATGCCGATGTCGGCCTTTCTGATCAGGATAACACATATCCGTTTGCCGGTTACAGGGAAGTGCTGGGGACAGTCTTTCGCATCGTAATGGAAAAGGAGCACGCAGACGTGCTCGATATAGGCTTCGGGACCGGTACGCTCACGAAAAAGCTGTATGAATACGGCTGCACGGTCTACGGCCAGGACTTTTCCTCCCGCATGATCGAGCTGGCATCGCGGGAAATGCCCGGCGCACATCTCTTTCAGGGGGATTTTACCAGAGGGCTTTCGGAGCCTCTCCGGCACCATACCTATGACTTTATCGTTGCCACCTATTCCCTCCACCATCTGACGGACGGGCAGAAAGTCACTTTTCTCATAAGTCTCCTGGACCGCCTGAAGGAGGACGGGAAGATACTGATAGGGGATGTGGCCTTCCGGACGCGGGATGAATTGGAAAAGTGCAGGCGATCGGCCGGCGATGAATGGGACGATGAGGAATATTATTTTGTTGCAGATGAGCTGAAAAGGGCGTTCCCGGCTTTATCTTTTACGAGGATCTCTTTCTGCGCGGGCGTTTTGTCTTTAGCGAGATGACGCCTGAAGGCGGCACAGGGAAGAACGGGATACGGAGCCGCTCGGTCCCCTTGCGGTTTGATGGACCGCCTGATTTATGATAAAATCATATCATATGGTCACCTGCTCCGGTATTTCCTTTTTGGGAGGCGAAGGTATTGCCCGGCATCAGCAATATAGCATTTACCATATTCGGCCATCCGATCTATTGGTACGGCATCATCATAGCGGCAGGTGTCATACTGGCTGCGCTCTGTGCCTCATCACGGGAAAAGGTGATGCACCTTGCGCAGGATACCACGCTCGATTTTGCGCTGATCGCCCTGCCTGTCGCGCTTGTCTGCGCAAGGATCTATTACGTGGCCTTTGAATGGGAAAGATACAGGGATAATATCCTGTCCGTCTTCAATATCCGGGAAGGCGGGCTTGCGATCTACGGGGGCGTGATCGGCGGAGCGCTGGGCGGCATCATAGTAGCCCGGAAGAAAAAGCTTGGCTACGGGACACTTGCGGATCTTATCGCGCCTTCTCTCGCGCTGGGCCAGGCGATCGGGAGATGGGGGAATTTCTTCAACCAGGAGGCCTACGGCGCCCTGATCACGGACAGCGCGTGGTGCTTTTTCCCGTATGGCGTATATATCGAGGAACTGGGCGAATGGCACATGGCGGCGTTTTTCTATGAATCCGTATGGTGCCTTGCGATATGGCTTTTGCTCGCGCTGTGCGTGCGCAAGGGAAGGTTTGCCGGCAGAAAGCCCGGCGACGTGTTCTTTTGGTACGCCGTGTTGTACAGCGCGGAAAGATGCGTCGTGGAAGGCCTGCGCACGGACAGCCTGTACTGGGGAAGTATACGGGTATCGCAGGCGCTGAGCGCCGTCATGATCGCGGTCGTATGCATCGTGTTCTTCCTGCGGAGCGGGAAAAAGGCAAAGCACGTGCTTCCTTTTGCGGCGGCGTTTGCGGCCGCGAGCGCGATGGTGTTCATCTCCTTCGGCGTCATAGGCTACAGTGCATTGCGGACGGCACTTTTGGGCGCCGTAAACCTCATTGCGATGTACATACTGTACAGGAACACGGAAAGGAGCAAGGTCTCGTGGCAGTAGTGACGGGGATCAGGTCGGTGGGCGGCGTGGTGGTCATAAGCTCCGACGGGCTGGTGCTCACCCGCGTCCGGCGGGCGGATTTTATGAAGATGCCCCTGGAGGAAGGGGATAAATTCGATCCGGACGAATATCTGGACAGGCTCGCCGCCATACAGTTCAAAGAGGCGTATGCCGCGGTGACGGTTCTGCTCGAAGGTTCGGACAAGACCAAAGCGGAGCTGAAGAAAACGCTCACGCGCAAAGGCTTCGTGGGGCCTGCGGCAGACGCTGCGATCGAAAAAGCCGCGGGGCAGAGGTTTGTCGATGATAAACGGTACGCACAGCGCCTGGTGGAAAGGAACGCGGATACGGACAAGGGGATCTATGCCCTGAAGCGGGAGATGTACCGGAAGGGCCTTTCGCAGGAGGATATAGGAGAAGCGCTTTCGGCGCTCGGCGACGGACAGCAGAAGACTGCCTGCAGACGCGCGTATGAGAAGATCAGGAAAAGGTATGAGGGATTGCCGAAGCGCGAAGCGAGGGCGAAGATATCACGGGCACTGGCATCCCGCGGCTTTGGGTGGGATACCATAACCCAGGTGCTTGAGGATGATGATGACTATGATGAAGACTATGACCTGTAGCCGCGCGCGCCGGAGAGCATATCCAGGTATGCCCTGAGGAAAGGCGCGCCGTTCTTCCATTCGGGGCGCCGGAAAAGCATGACGGCGCAGTAGAGGGGATATTTCCAGCCGAAGATCGCCCGGAAGATGGCTCCCTTGTCATGGCGGAATTTGGCGTCAAAGCCCCCGAACCAGGCGGAATCGGCGTGCTTCACGCGCCCGATGCATACGGGAACGGCGATGAGGCGGAGCCCGGAACGCAGGCAATCCGCCGTAAAGATAGAATCCTCCCCGTTGGAGACGGGCGCGCCGGAACCGAAGGCCTCGTTGAAGCGCAGGCCTTTTTCTTTTATGGGGCTTTTCCTGTAGACATACCGGTAGGTGGGATATGCCATGGCATTGTTGATCCCGAGGGAGTGCTTTTCGGAGACCTGCCTTTGGGGCCTGTCAGCCGTATCGGATATGATATTGAAGAGGATGCCGTCCGCATCCGGATTCTCGCGGAATGCGCATTCGATGTCTTTTTCACAGTTTTCGGAAAGTACCACATCATCATCCAGGAGCCATACGTATTCGCCCTGCGCCTTGCCGAGCGCCATGTTGCGGCTGCGGGAAAGGCCTCTGAGACTGCTGTCATATACCTTGTACGGGATGCCGGCGTATTCGAAAGAATGCTCGCCGTCCCTGCCGCATTGGTTGATGAAGGATGCGGCGTGCCCGGCAAGATGCATCCTTTCGGGTACGGTATCCCCGTCAAGGTTCATGGTGGATATCATGATCGAGATCATATCTGACGCCTCCGGATCGTTCGGTGGGGTATTTGAGGGTTTTGTGATCATAGGCGGGAAACGATAACCGTTTCACGTAGATATTATACCATAAGATGGTCTGCCGTAAGAGAGAGATTGATAAAAACAGCCGGCCCTTGGTATAATAAATCAGGATACCTAAGGGAATAAAAGGGAAGGAAGGGTGCCGAGCATGATGGAGGATCTTGCTTTTTTGCGTAAATGGCAGACAGTATCGATATCGCCGGAGAATCTGACCGGGGAAAAGGGAAAGGGCGGCGCTACGCCCATAGAAAAGGGGACCGCGGCGAGAGCGGCAAGGGACCTGGGGACCGGATGGAAGGTGAACCCGCTGATGCCCGTCAGGGCAGGCGAGACGCTTGTGATGGCGGATGTGCGGGATATGGGAGAGATACGGCAGATCTGGCTCACCTCCACAGGGGTATGGCGCAGCCAGATACTCCGCTTCTATTGGGACGGTTCGGAAATACCGGCTGTCGAATGCCCCCTCGGGGATTTCTTCGCCAACGGACTGAACGAATACGCGCCTGTCCGCTCGCTGCCGGTGTGCGTGAACCCGGGCTCCGGCTTCAACTGCTATTGGACGATGCCCTTCCGGAAAGGCTTCCGCATCACGCTGGAAAACCGCTCGCAGGACGATATCAACATCTACTACCAGGTAAACTACCTGAGAAAGCCCGTCGAAGAGGACGCGGGGTATTTCCACGCCCAGTTCCGCCGCAGCAATCCACTGCCTTACAGGAAGGATTTCATCATGCTGGACGGCATCGAAGGCCGCGGCCGTTACGCGGGCACCTATATGACATGGGGCGTGCACAACAACGGATGGTGGGGCGAAGGCGAGGTAAAGATGTTCCTGGACGGCGATAAGGAATTCCCGTCCGTCTGCTATACGGGTACGGAGGACTACTTCTGCGGCGCTTATAATTTCGAGAACAAGCGCACGCACGAGTACGAGGAATTCACCACGCCGTACAGCGGCCTGTGCCAGGTGATGAGGCCGGACGGGCTTTACCGCTCCTGCATGCGTTTCG
>DBXA01000011.1:6676-9771 GCA_002309235.1 Christensenella sp. UBA1224
ACGATCCAGGCGCTGGGGTGGATGTCCGGCGGAAGATATCTGCCGCTCAGGGATGATATCAGCTGCGCTTCCTTCTTCTACCTTGACAGGCCTTATGCCTCACTTCCGCCTCTTGGCACGCCCGATGAGCTGGAGATCATATAAAGCTCTCAAAAAGTACATAAAAAAGCCTGATTGTCCGGTGTGTTTTTTACATACGCTTCCCGGAAATGATATACAATCAGGGACAGAAACATTAAAGGGGAAAAAATATGCTCTGTCTCAAGGATATTAAAAAAACATACGCGACAGGCGGACAAAAGGTGGATGCGCTCAAGGGAGTCAGCCTCCTCTTCCGCAGGAGTGAATTCGTTGCCGTGCTCGGCCCTTCCGGGTGCGGCAAGACTACGCTCCTCAATATCATAGGAGGATTGGACAGGTATACTTCGGGAGAATTGAAGATCGCCGGAAGGTCGACGGCGGGCTTTGGGGAAAGAGATTGGGATACCTACAGGAACCATTCCGTCGGCTTTGTCTTCCAGGATTATAACCTGATACAGCACCAGACGGTGCTTTCCAATGTTGAGCTTGCGCTCACGCTTTCCGGCGTTTCGAAAGGGGAACGCAGGCGCAGGGCTCAGGAGGCGCTGAAAAAGGTGGGCCTCGGCGATCAGATGCATAAAAAGCCCAATCAGATGTCCGGCGGGCAGATGCAGAGGGTCGCGATCGCCAGGGCACTGATCAACGATCCGGAGATCGTGCTCGCGGATGAGCCGACAGGGGCGCTCGACTCAGAAACGAGCCTGCAGATCATGGAGCTCCTCAGGGAGGTCGCTAAGGACAGACTGGTCATTATGGTGACCCATAACCCGGATCTGGCTTCGGAATACGCGACCAGGATCATCCGGCTGCTCGACGGCCGCATTCTCTCCGATTCCATGCCTTATGCGGAGGAAGAGGAACGCGAGGAGACGGGTGACCGGGACAACGGCAAAAAGCCTTCCATGTCCTTTTTGACGGCTCTCGGGCTGTCCTTCAATAATCTTCTTACCAAAAAGGCGCGCACGGTCATGGTGGCATTTGCGGGTTCCATCGGGATCATCGGCATCGCCCTGATCCTCTCGCTCTCAACGGGCGTCAAGGCATATATCAGCGGGATAGAGGCGGATGCCCTGTCATCGTATCCGATCACGATAGAAGCCACTACGGCGGACAGCACCGCCGTAATGGAGGCGATGCTCGGGCTCAGGGAGAGCCGCGATGCCCAGGTACAGGAAGGGATCGTTACGACAAATACGATACTCTCCCAGATGTACAACATGATGGTGACTTCCTCTACGAGGGAGAACGATCTCGACTCCTTTATAAGTTATATAGAGTCTGAGCCGCGTTTTGAGGAACTTACGACAGCCATACAGTATTCATACCTCGATGCGTTTTACGTGTACAACATCATGGGGGAACCGGTGCGCGTGTTCCCTTCCACATTGTTTTCGAGCATGTCGGGGGGAATGGTATCTTCTTCATCCTTCGGCCTGATGTCGATGACATCGGCAAATTCCGCCAGGTCGGAATACTGGCAGGAACTGCCGGGCAGCCGGGAGATCTGGGATGCACAGTATGAACTCGCAGCGGGAAAATGGCCCGAAAAGGATACGGATATACTGCTCGTGATAGACAGGTACAGCCGAATATCCGATATGTCGCTGTACTCCAACGGCATCAAGGATCAGTCTACCCTTAGGGACCAGTTCATGAACGTGATGAACGCGCAGGAAACGCCGGAGGCCGAAAACCTTTCCTTCACTTATGAAGAGCTGATGGATCTGGATTTCATGGCGCTTCCGGCAAGTGCGGTATTCCTGTACGATCCGGCAGACGGCCTTTACCACGATGCAAGGGCGGAACGGGCCTACTGGGATGCAGCTGCTGAAAAAGGCCTCAGACTCAATGTCTGCGGTATCGTTATGCAGGATGAGGACAGCGTTTCCTCCGTCCTGTCGGGATCGTTCCTGTATACATCCGCGCTCGCGGAAAGGATGCGCGAAGGATACGATGCGAACGGAGCGATAGCGGCACAGCTGGCCGATACCGTACACGATGTAAGGAATGGCCTCCTTCTGAGCGATGCTTCCGATGAAGCTTTTCTCGAGGTGTTCGATATATCACTTCTCAGCGATGCGCAGCAGGCCGTCCTCAACGCGCTGGATGCGTCTCAGTTCGTATCGACTGCCAGAAAGTATGCCTATCCGCTCTTTTCCTCAAGGTCATATCAGGATGCGGTCGGGGAGCTCGGTTTCCGGGAAAACGATACCCCGAACCTCATAAACATCTACCCGAAGGATTTCAACTGCAAGGATGAGATCGTAAAGCTGATCAAAGAGTACAATGATGCTGCGCGGGCGCAGGGGAATGACGGTAAGGCGATACGGTATACGGATTATGTGAGCCTGCTCATGTCGTCGGTAAGCACGATCGTAAATGCCATCACATGGGTACTGATCGCCTTTGTTGCCATATCGCTCGTCGTGTCCTCCATCATGATAGGGGTCATCACATATATATCGGTATTGGAGCGCACAAAGGAGATCGGGATACTCAGGGCGATAGGGGCAAGCAGGCGCGATATCCGCAGGGTATTCAACGCCGAGACGCTCGTGATAGGCCTGTGTGCCGGCATCATCGGGATATTGACGGCATGGCTGCTCACATTCCCCGCCAATGCGATCGTCAACGACCTTGCTGGGATAGAACGTGTGGCGATACTGCCGGAGGCAGGCGCTTTGATGCTCATCATCGTGAGCATGGCGCTTACCGTGATCGCGGGCCTCATACCTTCCGGCTTCGCCGCAAGGAGAAACCCGGTCGAATCCTTGAGGAGCGAATGAGAGAGTATGCCGACAGGCTAAAAAACGCTTTTTTCCCTTTCCGGCGGAACCAATGACGTTTCGCGCAGAAACGGCCGCCGAGGGGATAAGGGCCGGGTAAGGATCAAATATTTCGAAACAAATGAGAAACGTTAACCGTCATAGTATTGCGCAAACGGAAGATGCGTAGGATAATGTACAAGAATCATTTCAAGGGGGATATGAACATGAAGAAGTTTACCTGGTTGG
>DBXA01000011.1:9928-10513 GCA_002309235.1 Christensenella sp. UBA1224
GGCTGGGCGCAGATATTCCTTTCCGATGATGTGGACGCGGAGCCCGCGGGCTGGGTGAACGGTGATTATATCGTCATCGATCCGGCCTGGTATGTGACGGAAAAGAAAACACCGGTATACGCCTGGAACGATACGGGNNATGCCGACAGGCTAAAAAACGCTTTTCCTCGTCCCGGCGGAACTGCTGACGTTTAGTCTGGAACTGGCCGCCGGGGGGATGAGGACTCAGTTGGGACCGAAACAAATGAAAAACATTAACCGTCATAGTGTTGCGCAAACGGAAATTGAGTAGGATAATGTACATGAAAATCATTCAAGGGGGATATAGAACATGAAGAAGTTTACCTGGTTGGCTGTACTGGTTTTGGTCGCTCTCGTACTGGGAAGCATAGGGATCGTACAGGCGGAGATACGCAAGCCCTACGGACCGGGGCAGATAGGCTATACGGCAGTTGTGCTCTGTGAGAAGCTTACCGTGCGCGAGAAGCCAAGCTCCTCTGCGAAGGCACTCAAGACCATTCCCTACGGAAGGCACATGGCCGTGGCAAAGACGAGCAACGGCTGGGCGCAGATATTCCTTTCCGA
>DBXA01000011.1:10566-11186 GCA_002309235.1 Christensenella sp. UBA1224
CCGGTATACGCCTGGAACGATACGGGCGCACCCAAGGTAGCGCTGCTGGATCCGGATACGACCCTGCCTATCCTCAAGCAGGATAAGAACTGGATCGTTGTAAGCCTGCGCGGCGCATCCGGCTGGATCCGCAAGACGGCCAACGACTGATAAGAACGGAATACTGATACGTGAGGGCAGGACGGCGGATAACGCTGTCCTGCCCCTCGTGTTGTATGAAGCTTCATCGGATGCTTCCTGCACGGTGCCTTTCACGTAAACCCGATCTGAAGCGGCGGTTTGTCAAAATCACACGGAAGGATATGTTGATCGAAAAAACGCTGGTATCCGCGCAGACAGGGCCGGAAACACGGGACATGGCAGAGGGATGCCCGTCCCAGTGGAAACACAGCGGGTATTCTGGTATAATACGAGTGAAAGAGATCGTTCCGGAAGGGGAGGGATAACAATGGAGATCAGCATAGAGGTATTGAAGGGCATACTCGATGCCTATCCCTATGAGATCGTATTCGTGGACCGTACCCATACCGTCCGGTATATGAACAGGACGGCAAAAAGGCGCTACGGGAATGTGGTGATCATCGGGAACAGTCTGTTCAACTGCCATAATGAGAGCACCA
>DBXA01000127.1:0-11305 GCA_002309235.1 Christensenella sp. UBA1224
GATGAAGACGAAGACGACGATGATGACGATGACGATGATGACGGTGAAGTAGAGATCGAAGAATACGAAGAATCCGGCCGCCATTCCCGCCGTGCAAAGCATGATGACGATGATGACGATGACGATGATTACGACGACTTCGACGATGATGACGACGATGACGACGATGACGACGATGATGACGACGACGATGACGACGACAGGCACACCGGCTTTGGCTGGGCTCTTCTGAGATTCCTGCGTGCTCTTCTCATCATACTGATCGTACTTGTCATCGTATGGCTTGGGCTCCGGGAACTCGAGAAGCGCGATATCATCAACCTGGATGGCCTTCGTTCCTTAAGGCTCGGCGGAGTGACGGAAATGCTCTTCCCCGACCCTGATGCACCGGCAAATATCCAGGAATAACAGCCAGATAAAACTATCGCCGCTCGCAGCCTCAGCCCGGGCGGCGTATTATTGAGGAGAACCGCTATGAAGTATATTGTCGCACTTGACCAAGGCACCACTTCTTCCCGCGCAGTTGTCTTTGATGAAAACGGGGCTTTGATCGCCCAGCATAATATCGAGTTCCGTCAGATATTTCCGCAGCCCGGGTGGGTCGAGCATGATCCGAAGGACATCCTCCTGTCTCAGATAGGCTCTCTTCGTGAAGCAGTCCGGATCGCAGGGATCGACCCGGCCGCTATTGCCGCGATCGGTATCACCAACCAGCGTGAAACGACACTGCTGTGGGACAAGAAAACGGGAGAAGCACTCTGCAATGCGATCGTTTGGCAGTGCCGCCGTACAGCCCCTCTCGTCGAAGATCTGAAAAAATCCGGCCTGGCAAGTAAGATCCGTGAAAAAACAGGTCTCATACCGGATGCCTATTTTTCCGGAACAAAGCTGGAATGGATGCTTGATGAGATCTCTGATGCCAGGGAACGCGCCCATAAAGGCGAACTCTGCTTCGGTACGGTCGATACCTGGCTGGCTTATAACCTGACAGAAGAAAAAGTACATGTAACCGATGCGACCAACGCTTCCCGTACGATGCTCTTTAATATACACACCCAGTCCTGGGATCCTTTCCTGCTCACAGCAATGAATATCCCAGAGGAGCTGTTGCCAAAGGTGGTCGATTCCTCCGGCGTGATCGGCACACTGAGAGAGGATATCCTCGGTGTAAAGGGGATACCGATCGCTGCCATGGCGGGCGACCAGCATGCCGCGCTGTTCGGGCAGGCCTGCTTTGCCCCGGGCATGACAAAGAATACATACGGAACGGGCTGCTTCATGCTCATGAACACCGGCTCTACCCCCGTAGTATCCCGCAACAATCTCGTCACTACCACAGCCTGGCGCATCAACGGAAAACCTGTTTATGCCCTTGAAGGCAGCGTGTTCGTAGCAGGCGCGGCTATCCAATGGCTGCGGGATGGAATAGGCCTCATCTCCAGCGCGGCTGAAAGCGAAGATCTTGCAAGATCTATACCCGATAACGGGAATCTGTACCTTGTACCTGCTTTCACCGGCCTCGGTGCACCGCATTGGGATATGTACTCGCGCGGCCTGCTCATAGGCATTACCAGGGGGACGACACGTGCACATATCGTACGGGCAGCGCTCGAAGCGATCGCCTACCAGACGAGAGACGTTCTCGAGGCGATGATGAAGGATTCAGGTCTCAGACCGGATGTGCTGCGCGTCGACGGCGGTGCCTCTATGAACGGTTTCCTGATGCAATTTCAGAGTGACCTGCTCGGCGTGAGCGTGCTGCGACCCGCTGTCACAGAGACGACTGCCATGGGTGCCGCCATGCTTGCAGGTCTCGCAGTCGGTCTATGGGACAGCAAGGCATTAAATAACGTATGGTCAGCCGGCACCATGTTCTCTCCCGTTATGGCGACCATCGAGAAAGAAAACCTGTATTCCAACTGGAAGCGCGCCGTCGAACGCTCCAAAGGCTGGGCTCAGCCCTGATCCCGAAAATTTTCATGACCATCTGAAAAAAGGAGTATCATTGTATTGAAGCTGCCCGGAATGTATTTTCGAATCGCCGGCCCGATCATTCGCCTCTTTTTCCCCATGCGGGCCGAAAGGCTGGCGGGTCTTGACACGCCCTGCGTGCTCCTGTGTCGGCATAGGAATATGCGCGGGCCTGTCAATACCGTGCTCCACTACGCGTATGATGCAAGCCCATGGATCTATTACCCTTTTTGCGAAAAAGATACCTTTTTCAGCCATATGTACGGGTATACCATGACGGAACGCCTGCACTGGCCAAAGTGGCTGGCATACCCTTTCCTGAAATTCCTGACGGCTGTCACGGTACCGCTGTTCAAATCCTTCGGCTGCATCCCCGTCTATCGCGGAGATTCCCATATCCGCGAGACATTCCGTATTTCTGTGGATACCTTGCTCTCCGGCAGGAGCATCATGATATATCCCGATATTGATTACACCGCAAATACCGATTCGGTAGGCAGTATCTACGATGGTTTCCTGATGCTCGAAAGGCTTTATTTCAAAAAGAGCGGCAGGCATCTCCCCTTTGTCCCGGTACACCTGGATACAAAAAACAGGCGCATGTGGTTCGGCGAACCCGTTGTATTCGGTGAAGGCAGCTTTACCGACGAGCTGCGCATCGCCAAGGAGGCTATACTATCCCAGTGGCACGATCAGTCATGAGATCACCGGAAATACCCAAAGGCGCTTTATACGCCATGAATACCCTTAAGAAGGCCGGCTATGAAGCCGTGCTCGTGGGCGGCTGCGTCCGGGATATGATCATGGGCAAGATCCCCGATGATTACGATATCGCGACTTCCGCCCTTCCGGAAGAGACGCTCAGAGTCTTTGAAAAAGACCGTACCATTCCGACCGGCCTTAAACACGGCACCGTGACTCTTGTAAGAGATGAACAGCCCTATGAGATAACAACCTACCGCATAGACGGCAAGTACACCGATATGCGAAGACCGGACAATGTCACCTTTACGCGCACGCTGGAGCAGGATGTGCTCCGGCGTGATTTCACAATAAACGCTCTCGCATGGGACAGTGAGAAGGGTTTGATCGACTATGTCGGCGGACAGGAGGATATCAGGCGCCATCTGATCCGCACCGTAGGCGAACCCGAAAAGCGCTTTTCCGAGGACGCACTGCGCATTTACCGTGCCTTGCGCTTTGCTTCCCGATTGGGCTTTACGATCGACAGCGAAACTTCCCAAAGTCTGATACGCCTCAGCGGCAATACAGCACACCTCGCCGCAGAACGGGTTTACAGCGAATATACGAAGATACTGCAGGGGCAATACGCACATACGGTCATCGCACAATACGAGAGCGTGCTGCGTGAGCACATCTCGTGCGAAAAAAACATTTCTGCTTCCGCCTGGCAGATGGCTGCCAAGCTCATCTCAGAGACCCCGAAAAAAGAGGATACGATCCTTCTGTGGGCTTGTCTGCTCGTAAACGCCGGACCTGCGGGAGCCGCAGACGCGCTTACCGCTCTTAAGGCCGATACGCACACCCTGCAAGGCGTCTTTGCAGCGATCGGCGCGGCCATGCATCCGCCGGAAGATGATTACGCTCTCCGCTGCCTCATCGGAGATATGGGCGGAGAGACCGCTCGTCGGGCCATATGGCTCGGCCTGAGAGATGATAAAGTCAAGCGAGACATGATACTCGCTAAGCTTGACGAGATCATGCAAAAAGGCCTTCCCTGTACGATCGCAAGCCTTGCAATAGGCGGCGAAGAGCTCTCAAAGCTGGGCCTTAAGGGCAAAATCATCGGCGAGACGCTCCGGATGCTTCTCGACTGTGTTCGGGCCGACCGGATACCGAATACAAAGGAAAGCCTGCTGCAAAAGGCCGGAGAGTATCTGCACAAAGACCAGGTCAAGAATTGAAATGCCAACGCTGTGAAGTACAGTTGAAAAAGAATGTGTCCGCGTATATAATACAATTGATTCTATGACCCGGCCGACCTTAGAAAAGGAGATGTAAAAATGCCTTACAGCGCAAACGAAAACCGTTATGAAAAAATGATCTACAACCGCGTGGGTAAAAGCGGTCTCAAACTGCCCGCTGTCTCTTTAGGTATGTGGCAGAACTTCGGTGACAGAGCCGTATTCGACGATGTCCGCACCATGATGCTTGCTGCCTTTGATCTCGGGATAACACATTACGACATAGCAAACAACTACGGCCCCACACCCGGCAGTGCGGAAGAGACATTCGGCCGCGTATTCGAAAAGGACTTGAAGCCCTACCGGGACGAGATCATCGTATCCAGCAAAGCGGGTTATTATATGTGGCCCGGCCCCTATGGAGAATGGGGATCGAAGAAAAATCTGATCGCATCCTGTGATCAGTCACTCAAGCGCACCGGGCTTGAATACTTCGATATCTTCTACCATCACAGACCTGATCCGGAAACGCCGCTTGAGGAAACCATGGATGCCCTCGCCCAACTCGTAAGGCAGGGAAAAGCACTCTATGTCGGCATATCCAACTACAATGCTGCCGACACCGAAAAAGCTTACGCCATACTCAAGGATATGGGGGTAAGGCTTCTCATACACCAGGCTTCCTACAACATGTTCAACAGGCGCAACGAAGAGGTCTTTGCCGCCTGTGACAGGCTTGGGATCGGCGCGGCACTGTTTTCTCCCCTCGCACAGGGACTGCTCACAGATAAATACCTGAACGGGATCCCCGCCGATTCCCGCGCAGCTGGGCCGAGCGTGTTCCTCCACAGGGAAAACATCACGCCGGATAAGGTAGAGAAGGCACGCAGGCTCAATGAGATCGCCTCTTCGCGCGGACAGTCTCTCGCCCAGATGGCCTTAAGCTGGGATCTGAGACACGCGTGCGCAGCGACCGTACTCCTTGGAGTCAGCCGCCTGAGCCAGATACTGGACAGCGTAAAAGCGATCGACAACTTAGCCTTTACCCAAGATGAGCTCGATGCGATCGACGGGATCCTTTCCATGACATTCTGAAAACAGGCATACGAAAGGCACGGAAAAACACCGTGCCTTTTTCTTTGCTTATGCCATCACTAAGCCCTGTCAGCTGCCGCTTTTCTGTCCGCTTCCAGCACTTTTTTCTTCCAGCCGGAAAAGCAGAAGGCATAAACGCCAGGGATCAGGCCGACAACCCAGCCAAGCGGCGCCGCAAGCCAAATCCCCACATAACCCATCAAAGCAGAAAGCAGGAAGGATAAACCTATCTTCGAGGCCAGCTCTATAACGCTTGAAATCACCGTCGGCTTGATCATACCCATGCCCCGCAGAGCGGAATTGAACAGCCATATAGCACAGAGCATCGGCATGAACGCGGCATCGATATGGATCATCTTCACCGCCGCTTCGATCGCCGCAGTCTCCTCTGCCTGGACAAAGAGCAGACAGAGCCTGTCTCCGAACAGGAACATGATGAGCATCGCTGCAAGAACAAGCCCGGAAAGCAGCTTCACCGCAGCCAAAAAGCCATCGGTGATCCTGTCATACTTCTTCGCACCGTAATTCTGTCCGGAATAAATGGAGAAGGAAAAAGCCACCTGTGAAAACAATACCGTTGCTATCTGCTCAACTCTTCCTCCCACCGTATAAGCCGCCACGATGTCCTCTCCAAAGGAATTGATAACATACGTCATAGCGAGCATACCAACAGACAGAAGCACGTTCTGAAGCGTCATAGGCACAGCTATGCGCGCGTATTCCTTCATGATCTTCCCATCCGGCCTGATATCGGATTTCCGGAACCGAAGTACACTGTATTTGCGCAGCATGTATGTCACGCTTACGATCGCCGACAGGCACTGCGAGATCACTGTAGCCCAGGCTACTCCCGCCACATCCAGATGAAGCCAGACGACAGCAGCCAGGTCCAGTACGATATTGAGAAGCGAGCAGAAGATCAGGAAGTACAACGGCGCTCTGCTGTCGCCTGCCGCACGCAGTATGGAAGCGGCGGTATTATACACCATCTGACCGAAAAACATAGAGCAGGTGATCATCAGATAGAGCGACGCATCTTCTATGATCGAATCCGGTGTATTAAGGAGCCGCATCAGAGGCTTTGAAAAAGAGAGTGACAGTACCGCTATGATCGCGCTGAAGACGATATTGATCAACACCGCCTGTCCGACCGTATGGCGAACCTTTTCATGATCCTTAGCACCCCACGCCTGGGAAACGAGTATCGAAACGGCATTGGTCACTGCGTTTCCGACCATAAAGACCAGCGAATGCGCCGTTGCCGTCGCACCCACCGCCGCGAGAGCGGATTTGCTGACAAATCTTCCCAGCACTGCGGAATCGACCATATTGTACAGAAGCTGAAACAGAGAACCAATGAACATAGGGATCGCGAAAAGTATCAGAAGGCGAAGCGGTTCTCCATTTGTCAGATCAAGCGCGGCGCTTTTGCGTTTTTCTTCCATAATAAATCCTCATTCCTCCATGATCTCCACATTTTCCCTGCCAAAGATATCCCTGGCGAGTATGATCGTATCCGTGCGTTCAGCAGGATCCGGTTTACCGGCCGTATCAGATTGAATAACGGCGACAGTGGTATTCTCACCGTAGATCGCGGAAAGCTTTGCCGCTATGAGTGCTTTTTTCGCATCTGTATCAAGGATCCGCATATACATATTGTTCTTTTTTTCAAAACCGAGAGTGACCATGCCGTTCTCCCTGCCAAGAAAAACAGCCTTCGGCAGCATCGCCGCAAGAGACGGATTCTCTGAGCACAACTCATTAAGTGCTCTTTCCCACACCGGATCGGGCATATTTGCCTGCTTTTTCTGCTGTTTGCGCGTTCCCTCCACAGGGATATCCTTTGTCGTTTGCGCAGGCTGCGCAAACTCCTCCGGCATATCGAAAGGCGGTTCTTCTTCCGGAGGAGGCGGTACATCTTCCGATCCCTTTTTTACGAACACACCTTCTTCAAGCCGCTTTTCAAGCTTTGTTACCCTTTCGGCAAGCGCGTCAAGCCTTAACTGCTCGGATGGTCTGCAGCACAGGAACACGCACATTTCCAGCCTTGTCTGCGGAAGGGAAGCATCTTTCATCTCCGCCTCGACGCGCATGAATAGCTCCATCATACGCATCAGTTTATCGCTCTCTGCCCTGGCCGCCTGCCGGAGATAATTCCCGGCATCTTCTAAAGTGCATTCCAGTATCTCCGCCGCATCTTCTTCCGAAACGGTCCCCATCGCCTTTATGAGCATGAGATCTCTCAGGTGTGAAGTCATTTCACCCGCAAGGGAACGGGGATCGCGCCCCTCGAGCATGCTGTCATCCACCGCCTTGAGAGCTGCGGCCACGTCATCCCCGATAAGAGCCTCCGCAAAGGAAAAAAGGAACTCGGGGCTGGATGTCCCGATCGCCTCCCTGACGCCGGAAAGCGTCAGTTCCCCTGCACCGAAGGACATGCACATTTCCAGCAGGCTCAGCGCATCGCGCATGCCGCCGGAAGCCGCACGAGCGATCTCAAAAAGTGCCTCATCCTGCGCAGAGACACCTTCTCCATCCACAACCTTGCGCAGCTGTTTCGCAAGTACCTGGACACTGTAGCGTTTGAGATCAAATCTCTGGCAGCGGGAGAGAACCGTCGCCGGCAGTTTTCCCGGATCGGTAGTCGCGAGCAGGAACAGAGCATGCTCCGGCGGTTCCTCCAGCGTTTTGAGAAGGGCGTTGAACGCGCCGGATGAGAGCTGATGGACCTCGTCTATAATATACACTTTCTTCTTCGCCTTTGCCGGCGGGTAGACCACTTTATCGCGAAGGTCCCGTATCTGGTCGACACTGTTGTTGGACGCGGCATCTATCTCCACCACATCCATACAGGTATCGGCGAGTATGTCCCGGCACATTTCACATTTTCCGCAGGGTTCATATCCATCCACCGGCGACAGGCAGTTGACCGCACGGGCAAATACACGTGCTGTCGTCGTTTTGCCGGTCCCGCGCGAGCCGCAGAAAAGATACGCATGCGCGATCCTTCCGGATAATATCTGATTTTTCAGGGCTGTGGTTACAGCATCCTGCCCAACGATATCGCCAAATGTCTTCGGCCTCCATTCCCTGTATATCGCCCTGTACTGATGAACTCCATTTTCCATACAGAATGAATCCCTTTCCGATCCCCTTTTCTACGGAATCCCTGTTTTTACCGAAAAAGCAATGATCCTTTACCGCAAAGCCATTATATTCACGAATACACATACAGCTTTAACACGGAATATGCTATAATTCGTTTGATATAGTGTTTATTAAGCACCTGCTCAGGCAGGTCAAGCAGGAGGCTCACGTGAGCAGAATCGTCTTAACCGGCGGCGGTACAGCCGGACATGTCACACCGCACCTTGCCCTGATCCCCGCACTGCTCAAGCATGGCTGGGATATCCATTATGTCGGCACGGAGGAAGGAATCGAGCGCGGCCTTGTTGAAAATATACCCGGCGTAACATATCACGCCATCGCCAGCGGCAAGCTTCGCCGTTATTTTGACCTGCGCAATTTCTCCGATCCGTTCCGGGTCATAAAAGGCGTCTTCCAGGCACAATCTATCCTGCGCAGGCTCAAGCCGGACCTCGTTTTCGCCAAGGGCGGCTTCGTATCCGTACCTGTGGTTTACGGGGCATTTCTTAACCACATACCCGTACTCCTGCACGAATCCGATATGACTCCCGGTCTCGCCAACCGCATCTCGAAGCCTTTTGCCAAAAAGCTGCTGTGCAATTTCCCGGAGGCAGCCAGGCTCGCAGGCTCCAAGGGCATATACGCAGGCACACCTATCCGCAAAGAGCTTCTGGAGGGCAGCCGTGAAAAAGGGCTTTCCCTCTTCGGCTTTGACGCACAGACACCCGTTCTGATGGTCACAGGCGGGTCATCCGGCGCTCAGGCGATCAATCTGACTGTCCGCAGCGCGCTGACCGGCCTTACCGAAAAATTCCAGGTCCTGCACCTGTGCGGCAAAGGCAACGTAGATCCGGCATATGTCGGAAACCCGCGCTACCTGCAGATGGAATACCTGAACCAGGAAATGGCGCATGCCTATGCCTGTGCGGATATCGTCGTATCCCGCGCCGGAGCCAATACCATCTGTGAACTGCTCACTCTTGCCAAGCCCATGCTGCTCATACCCTATCCCAAGGGAAAGACCAGCCGCGGAGACCAGGTGGATAACGCCGCTTCCTTTGAGGCAAGAGGACTGGCGAAGGTGCTCCAGCAGTCCGACATGACAGCCGACACTCTTTTGGCGGCCGTGGAGGAAACATACAATGCCCGCGAAGCCCTGACAGAAGCACTTCGCAAGGAACCGTCCGCAGACGGGACCAACAACGTACTGATAGAGATATTCAAATACGCCCGCTGACACCCCGATATATTACCACACACCGTATCTTTTTGCAAAGGCAGGCTTGTGCGTCGTCACAGCCTGCCTAAAGCATCTATGACCGTTCCCGCCGCCTTGTCCGCAGCCAGGGCCAGAAAGTCCTCGAACGTTCCTCCGGCTCCATCATCCGCCATATCGGATATGCACTTCACCGCGCAGTACGGTATCCCGGCAAGCCTGGCAGCATGCGCCGTAGCCGCGACCTCCATATCCACGCACAAGCCGCCGCACCGCGCTTTAATATCCTCCTTAACAGCTTTTGAATCAATAAACCTGTCCCCTGTGACCATACGCCCCTTCTCCGCTTTGCCGCAGCCGAGCGCGGCCTCATACAGCGCCTCAGTCATCACCTCATCCGCCGGAAACACGCTCCCGGAAGGGGTGTTATCGATCCACTGAAGATCCATATCGTGATACATGAGCTCTGTGGAAATCACAAGCGAAAGATGCCCGGCTCTCTCATCCAGACTGCCTGCAACGCCTGTATGTATGATCCGGCAGGGTGAATAAGCGTCTATCAGCGCCTGCGCCGTGCAGGCACCGTTGACCTTGCCTATCCCACAGATGACCGCAGCGATATCTTCCCCGGCTATTTTACCCTCGTAAAAGGTCCGCGGTCCTCTTTGGACCTCCTTCACGTTTTCCATCACAGCCTTAAGCCTTGCAAGCTCTTCCGGCAGCGATGCGATGATGCCTGTCATATTTTCGTTCCTTCCTGCGTTTTCATGCTTCAGGCCGGTCCGGACCAATGGCTTTCAGCTTTTTTCTCCGGAAATATTGACTTATCCGGCTGATTGCCTTAAGATAATCTCAGGGTTTATTTTATCAGAACCGGAGGACAAAGGCAATGAAATTCAGTTCTGTTGCGTCCCGGCTTCCCCGTGAGGATTTTTCACTCAAGGATTTCGGGCTCGTCAACCTGGGGACGCTGCTCGTTGCGATAGGCGTCTATTTTTTTCGCCTGCCGAACAATTTCTCCACAGGCGGTGTAACAGGCATCGCTATCATTTTTTCCAGCTTTATTCCGGTCCCCAAATCTGCGATCGTATGGTTCATGAATATATTGCTGATCTTCCTCGGCTTCTTCCTGGTGAATGGGGCCTTCGGCATCAAGACGGTCTACTCTTCACTGCTCTTCTCCGCCTTGCTGAGCCTGTTTGAAAAGCTCGTACCACTTGCAAAACCGCTTACCGACCAGCCCTTCCTGGAGCTTATCTATGCCATGATGATCCCTGCGCTCGGCTCTGCCATTCTGTTCAATTGTCGTGCGTCCACAGGCGGCAGTGACATCACGGCCATGATACTGAAAAAGTACCTGCATACGAACATCGGCCGGGCTCTTATGTATGTGGACAGCGTCGTAGCCATATCATCCATCTTCGTTTTCAACATACAGACAGGCCTATACTCCATTATGGGGCTCATCATGAAGGCATTCCTCGTAGATTCCATTTTGGAGAGCTTCAATATCTGCAAGTACTTCAATATCGTCACATCCCAGCCGGATCTCGTGACGGAATATGTCACAAAGACATTGAACCGCAGCGCTACAGAGGTACATGGGATAGGCTGCTTTACCCACGCGGACAGGAGCATCCTGCTGGTAGTGCTCACTCGCCCGCAGGCAATACGGCTGCAGCTATTCTTAAAACAGCACGACCCGGGAGCATTCGTCACCGTTCTCAATACCTCCAATATAATAGGCAAGGGCTTCCGGGACAATATGTGATGCCGGGACTTCAAGAAAAGAGCCTTCCCGCCCGGGAAGGCTTTCAAAACAGCACGGCCTCCGCACTTTTGCGGAGGCCATGCCTTTTGTATGCGTCTAAGATCAATGATACTCGGGCAGCCAGCCTTCATGGGCGGCGATCAGGTCATCGCACATGGCTACGATATCATCGATCGACAG
>DBXA01000127.1:11347-25429 GCA_002309235.1 Christensenella sp. UBA1224
AGCGTCCGGGCAGCTTCGATGGTCAGCAGCTGTACATTGATGTTGGTACGGTTGAGCGCGGCCAGCTGCTCCGGAAGATCCCCTATGAAGCACGGATTCACACCCGACTTATCCACCATGCAGGGCACCTCCACGCAGGCATTGCGCGGAAGATTCGTTATGAGACCGGTGTTCATGACGTTGCCGCCGATCTTTGTCGGTATGCCGGTCTCCATTGCCTCCATGATGTAGCTCGCGTATTCACGGGAGCGCTTGTGGGTAAGAGTCGGATTCTCGGTGAGTTCTTTCCTCTGCTTTTCCCAACGGGCGATCTGGTTCACGCAGCGGCGCGGATACTCGTCCAGCGGGATATTCCAACGGTCGATCAGTTCCGGATATTTGCTCTTGATAAAGTACGGGGTATACTCGGCATTATGCTCAGAGGATTCGGTGATGTAGTAGCCGAATCGGTTCATGAGTTCCAGCCTCACCATGTCGTGATGCTTGCCTTCCTTCTCATACAGTTCCCATGCTTCCTTCAAGCGCGATTTGAATTCTTCGGGAATGTCGGGACGTTCCGCAAAGATCTCCTCGAGCGGCTTCTGCGGAAGCTTGCCCTGATTTTTCAGGAGAGCGCGCCTCTTGATCTCCGGATAGAGGTCTACGCCGTCTTTCTTGACCTCGAGCAGCCATGCCTGGTGATTGATGCCTGCGATCTTCCACTCGATGGAATCATCGTAATCCATGTTGAGCTCGCGCAGAAGCGTAGAGCAGCATACCTGCACGCTGTGGCACAGTCCCACCGTTTTTATAGGCGTCATGGTAAGCATTGCGCCTGTCAGCATAGCCATGGGGTTGGTATAGTTGAGGAACCAGGCGTCGGGACAGACTTCTTCCATATCGCGTGCAAAGTCCACCATAACGGGGATCGTGCGCAGCGCGCGGAAGATACCGCCGATACCCAAGGTATCCGCGATGGTCTGGCGCAGGCCGTACTTTTTCGGGATCTCGAAATCCGTCACCGTACAGGGCTCATAACCGCCGACCTGTATAGCGTTAACGACATAGTTCGCGCCCCGCAGTGCATCCTTTCGGTTCTCTACACCCAGATACTTTTCGATCTTCGCTTTTGAGCCGTTATTCCTGTTGATGGCCTCCAGCATGACTGCGGATTCTTCCAGACGCTTTCCGTCGATATCATACAGTGCGATCGTGCTCTCTTCCAGTGCGGGTGTCATCATGCTGTCACCGAGAACATTCTTGGCAAATACAGTAGAACCGGCACCCATAAAAGTGATTTTTGGCATTGGTGATCCCTCCTATAAATTGATACCCGGTACTTATAAAAAAACGGGATGAAACATCCCGTTTTTCTCGAATATCGATCAGCCCTTGATAGCGCCGATCATAACGCCCTTGACAAAGTAACGCTGCAGGAACGGATAGATCACAAGGATCGGCACCGTGGAAATAATGATGATGCAGTATTTGACGAGCTCGCGGTCGAATGCCTCGGCAGACATCGTAGTGATGTCCGTAGCCTGACTGGTCTCGTTCTGCACGATCAAAACCTCACGCAGGAACATCTGCAGAGGCCACAGCGTCTTATCGCGCTGGAACATATAGGACTGATACCATGCATTCCAGTAACCAACGCCGTAGTACATGGCGATAACGGCGATAACGGCAGTGGAAAGAGGCATGACGACATGGAAGAGTATCTGTACCTCGTTCGCGCCGTCCAGAAGCGCCGCCTCCTCAAGGGAATCCGGGATGCCCATAAAGAACGTACGCATGATAATGAGGTTATAGCTCGACATCATCCAGGGCAGTATGAACGCCCACCATGTGTTGTAAACGCCAAGCCAGCGGACCACGAAGAACAGCGGGATGATACCGCCGGAGAAGAACATAGTGACCAGGATCAGCTTCATAGCCGCGCCGCGGATAAAGAAGTACTTACGTGATACGCAGAACGCGCCGAGCATGGTAACAAAGAGTCCAATGAGCGTACCGGTCAAAACGTAAGAAACAGTGTTGCGCGCGCCTATCAGGATGCCCTGGTGCCTTACTGCCATTTGATAACCATGGAATGTGAACGGGGCGATCGGAGCGACCAGCGGTTTGGTATTGGCCAGGATAGATTTCGCGTCCGAAAAGGAAGCTACCAGGCAGTAATAGAGCGGATATACAGCCACGAGCATGAGGATCGTCATGATCACATAGAGCACCACGTTGGTGATACGGTCTCCCATGCTTGTCTTAATTCGGTTTTCCCGTGTGATGCCTCCGGCGGCGATATTTGTCTTTGCCATATCTGGTGCCCTCCTTTACCACAGACTGCTCTCGGTGACTTTACGGGAAAGCGCATTCGTGGAGAGCAGGAGGATGATGTTGATCGCGGAGTTCAGGAGACCGACGGCCGTAGCGTAGGAATACTGCATGCGGGTCATACCCATGCGGTACACATAAGTGGAAATAACATCCGCCGTCTCATAGACCATTTCGCTGTAGAGCAGGTGGATACGATCCCAGCCGAGGCTCATCAGGTTACCGATGCGCAGGATGAGAAGGATGATGATGGTCGGAGCGATGCCGGGCAGTGTGACATGCCACATCTGCTGCCAGCGGCCCGCGCCATCCACCGTAGCGGCCTCATACAGCGATGCATCGATACTGGTCAGGGCAGCAAAGAAGATGATGGAATCCCAGCCGAGCTCCTGCCAGATGTTCATGCAGATGTACAGCGTTTTGAAGTAACGGGGAATAGAGAGAAGATTTGTCTTCGGCATCCCGAAATAAGCGAGGATATTCGTGATGATACCGGTGGATCGCGTGAAGATGATCATCAAGGCGCACACAACGACCGAGGAAACGAAGTGAGGCATGTAGGTGACGGTCTGCACGACCTTGCGGAATTTGATGGACCGGCATTCGTTCAGCACCAGCGCAAACAGGATGGGCAGCGGGAAACCGAAGATGAGCATGCCCAGGTTGATGCCCAACGTATTGCGCACCAGGCGCCAGAGGTAAGGTCCATAGATAAACTCCTTGAATTTGTCCAGGCCGACCCATTGGCTGCCAAAGATACCCATCATGGGCTTGAAATCCTTAAAGGCGATGATGATGCCGTACATCGGCCAGTAGTGGAAAAGCACATAGTACGCAAACACGGGGAAGAACATGATGTACAGCCACGGATGTGCCTTTATGTTGTCAAAGAGTCTGAGGAAATAGTTTTTTTCTTTATAGCCTTTGCGGATAGCCGGTCCGTTGGTCTTAACCTGGCTCATAAATATCTCCTCCTGAAAACATCTCCTGCCGGAGACTTTCTGTGCCCGCTGTGTGCGAGCGCGTATGAGGCCTGTAAAGCGGCAGGCCGCATACGTACCCGTACCTGAAGCGTTCTTTTGCGTCTGTGATCCGAAAAACGATGAGGACCGGGGACCCGGCAAAGCCGGGTCCCCGGGTTGATTGTCACAAGAACAAGCTTATCAGCGTGCGTTGTAACGATCGGTAGCATCCTGGACGACTTTGATAGCATCCTCGATGCCGAGGGTGTAGAGCTGGTCAACATAGCTGTCCCAGTTGTCGATAGAATCATCGCCGAAGACGATGTTGTAGATCTTCTCCCAAATGTAGGTCTGAACGTTGGTGACGATCGGGTCACGAACGGTAGCCTCATCAGCGGTCAAAGAGATGGTGGACGGTACGTGACGGCTGCTGTCGGCATACTTGGTCCAGGCTTCCCAGCACTGCGCGTTGCAGGGCTCGCCATACTGCATATACTCCATCTCAGAAGCATACTCGGAAGAGAGGGACTGGATGGTGTAGATGTAGCGGATGGAGTTGTACTCCAGCTCGGGGTTCTTCAGGATGTAGTCAGAGAACTGACGGGTTCCATCGGGGTTGGTCCAATGGATCACGACCTCCTGGCCGGCATCCTTGTGCAGCTGGTCGATAGCCTTTTCGGGGCCGAAGACCATCAGCTCAGTTCCTTCGTAGCTGTACAGATAGTCAAACGCCTTGAAGCTCTCAACGGGAGCCGGGTTGGTGGTGGAAATGCCCCAATAGTTGCCGTTCTCACCGTTGACGATCGGACGGGCGAAGCCGTTGGTCTCGCCGACGGAATCCTTATCCTTGGCGGGAGCAGTCAGACCGATAAGGACGAAGTCCTCATTGTTGGTGCCGGCTTTGCCGACAGCGATGTCTTCCTGGGTCTCCCAGTTGCCGATGGCGCACATGACGGACTGGCCGGAAGTGACCATGGCCTCTGCATCAGAGTGCGTACGGGTGGTGGAGTCGACGTCGATGAGGCCTTCCTGTGCCCAAGCCTTCATCATTGCCAGCCACCCCTTGTACTCGGGCTGCAGCTGCGCATAGGTTACCTTGCCTTCGCTGTCGAGCATGAAACCGTTGGTGGTCACGCCTGCCCAGGCAGCAAGGAAGTCACCATTGTAGTAGTAGGAAGAATTCAGCTTCTCAAGAGCCAGCGGGACCTTGACGCCTTCGACTTCCTTCATGGCGACGAGCATGTCATGCACTTCGTCGATCGTCTCGGGAACGTCGATATCAAGCTCGTCAAGCAGATCGCCGCGCACGACCATACCGGTATGCTGCTGTCCGAGAACCGGTACGCGCTGGGAAGCGGCGCCGAAGCGGTACATGCCGGAGTCTGTCTTGAAGTTGTTGGCCGCCTGCTCATCCCAGTTGGTATGGGCTTCGGTCAGGTAGTAGTAGCCGTACTGGGTGATGTAGTCGTTCAGGTGGAGCAGAACGCCATCACGGATAGCGCCTTCCACACCGCCGGTGTAATAGCTTGAGAAGCTGCCTGTGGACCACATGTCCGGCAGATCCATGGAAGCGATGGTGGTGAGGAAGAAGGTGCCGTCGTCATTCAGCGGCGGATGTACAAAGGTGAAATCCAGGCCGGTGCGGGCTTCCCATTCCTTGATGGCAACATGCTCATCATAGGTCAGATAAGCCTTCTCATAGCCGGCCTCAGTGCCCATGTAGATGGACAGCTGCGGGATCGAGCCATCACCGATCGGAAGATCATACTTCTCGGGGATCGGCGGAAGCTCAACTTCAGCCACGCCTGCGAAGCACGTCATGACGAGCATGAGCGCCAGCAGAAGAGAAACGAGAGTCTTTTTCATGTTTCAAGACCTCCTATTATATTTCCTAAACAGGCACAGCCTGTTATAGGCTCTGAAAGGGGAGCGGCTCAAAGGGGCATTATCCCCCCTCGCTACGTTCACATATTTTAACCGACTTTGTCGCTTTTGTAAATAGTCCCCCGTTTATTTTTTATGATTGTGATAAATAACCGTTCAAACGCAACAAAAATGTAAATATCGGCAAAAAGTTCGATTATTCCCGTTATTGTAAGCGATCCTGAAAAAAACATAGCCCTGACCCATAAAAAACATTCCACAAGCTGCGGATTCTGTGCTATACTAATTACATTCGTAAAGGAACGGAGAAGCTTATCCCTCTCCGCACCTTTCTAATTTGATTCTTTTCCGATAAGGAGGTACCAAACCATGAAAAAACATGTACGCATGCTCCTCGCGTTTCTGCTGACGGCATGCTTGCTCCTGGCTGCAGGCTGCGGCAGTGATAAGCCGGCCCCGACACCCGCTCCGACGCAGGCCCCTACCGAAGCTCCTATCGAAGCCCCCACTGAAGCCCCGGCGGCCAATGACGGCGGCGAAACCGCTGCCGAAGCCACCCCCGCTCCCACACAGGCGATCGGAACGGAAGTCTCCTCCAGCGGCATGACAGTCGTCGGCGTAGGCGGCACCGGTACCGCAAGCGATACCAAGACCACCGAGACCAGTGCCGTCTCCCGCGCAAACGTGGATGACAACGGCTGGGTCTATATCGCTTCCGGTTATGATTATATCATGGCCCTGCAGGCAGACGGAACACTATGCGGATGGGGCCGCAACAGCTACGGCCAAGTCGGTTCCGGCACATACAAGGATCCCTGCGTCATGGCCATCCAGCCGGTGCTGACCGACATCGTGGCGGTAGACGCCGGTAAGGAACACACCGCCGCCGCCGGTAAGGATGGTACCCTTTACATCTGGGGTGCCAACCATGAGAGCCAGCTGGGCGACAACACGCACCAGGGCCGTGATGAGCCGGGTTCCGCAAAATCCCTGGTCGAGACGGGTGAAAAGATCATCGATATCGCCCCCGGTATGACCTGCACCTTCGCTCTGGCGGAAGACGGCACGCTGTATGGTTTCGGCGCCAACGGCAAAGGCCAATTGGGCGGCTACGCGGATAAAGAAGCTCCGCTTCCCGCAGCCGTAGCTGAAGATGTCGCCAGCGTATACTCCGCCGGTGAGTTCTCCTTTATCATCAAGAAGGACGGCTCCATCTGGGCAGCAGGCTCCAACAAGCGCGGTCAGCTCGGCCTTGGCGAAGAAGTGGACCAGTGTACTGCATGGACAGAAGTCACCACCATCTCCGACGTCGTCTCCTTCGCGCTGGGTGAGCAGTTCACCCTGGCGCTCAAGGCAGACGGCACGGTATGGGCAGTAGGCCGCAACAACCGCGGCCAGCTGGGCATTGGCAGTGAAGAAAAAGCCATCTACCAGTGGACGCAGGTTGCCGAGGACGCAAAGGCGGTATTGGCAGGCGTCGAGACCGCGGGCATGGTGAAGAATGACGGCACCCTCTGGATGTGGGGCCTTAATGACTTCGGCCAGGTCGGCAACGGCGACAAGGTCAACCAATCCTCTCCCGTCCAGGTACTCGACGGCGTAAAGATGGCCGATTGCGGTCAGAGCCACGGCGTAGCGCTGAAGGAAGACGGCTCCATATGGGTCTGGGGCCAGAACAAGTACTACCAGCTGTGCGACGGCACGACCACAGACTGCCTCACACCCAAGCAGGTCGTAAGCAAGTAAAAAACAGTTATCCCGCCCCCGGCTGCCGCCGGGGGCATATTTTCTACAGGAACAACATGGAAAAGGAGAAATGCACAATGACGGCAAACCGCACCCCTATGGGATTCAACACCTGGAACACCTTCGGTACGAACATCTCCGACAAGCTCATACGCGAGACTGCGGATATGATGGTGAAAAAAGGCTATCTTGCTGCCGGATATGAATATCTCGTCATAGACGACTGCTGGCAGGAAAAGGACCGTTCACCTGAGGGACGCATCGTGCCGGACCACAACAAATTCCCCGAGGGCATAAAACCCGTGGCTGATTATGTTCATTCAAAGGGTCTGAAATTCGGCATCTATTCGGACGCCGGCGTGCGTACCTGCGCAGGCTTCCCCGGAAGCTATGACCATGAGTACATCGATGCCGCCACCTTTGCGGAATGGGGCGTAGATTTCCTCAAATACGATTTCTGTCACTTCCCCAACGGAGGAGACTGCAAAAGCCGTTACCTGACCATGGCTATGGCGCTGCGCTCCTGCGGACGTGACATCCTCTTCTCCGCCTGCAACTGGGGCAAGGAAGACCCCTGGGACTGGATGCGCTCCATCGGCGCGCACATGTACCGCTCCACCGGCGATATCATCGATACCTTCCGCTCCTTTACCGATATCATCAAGATGCAGCTGCCCCATTTCTCTTCCAACGCGCCCGGCTGCTACAACGATATCGACATGCTGACTGTGGGCATGTACGGGAAGGGCAATGTAGGCCTCGGCGCGGCATGCACGGACAAGGAATACCGCATGCAGTTCGCTCTCTGGTGTCTGATGGGCGCTCCTCTCATGCTGGGCGGTGACCTGCGCAATATGAACGAATACTGCGAGAAGCTGCTCCTCAACAAAGACCTGATCGCCATCAACCAGGATGAAGAATGCCGTCCGCCTTATGTAGTCAGCAAGCCCGGCATCTTCCACTTTGTAAAGGAACCGAAGGAGGGCGAATCCGCCTTCCAGTTTATCGAGGATAAGGCGCTCGTGCTGCTCAAGCAGCTCTCAGGCGGCGAATTTGCCCTTGCCTTTGTAAACATGTTCGAGGAGACCACCCCTATGGAGGTCCTGTTCGCAGACGCAGGCGTCCCATACGCTTCCGGCTTCGACGTGGAGATGACAGATGTCTTTACCGGTGAAAGGTTCACCCAGCAGCGCGATGTGTTCACTGCCCCTGTGGACGGGCACGATATAAAGCTGTACCGCTGCCGCCTGGTAAAGCGTTGATCGCACTGACTGTACAGCAAAGATCGCACAGCGCGCCTCCGGGCTTGGCAATGGCAGGCCTGCCCGGAGGTTTTCTTTATACTATTGCCCGCTGGGCGGTAAAAGGTGTATAATCAGCCCCGCAAGGGAGGGTGCTGTGTTGGAGATCTATGATGAAGTGTTTGCTTATCTGAGAAGCGCGCAGATCGCTTTTGACCTGATTCGCCATGATCCCGTCAGCAATATGGAGGAATGTATGCCGGGCGCCGAAAAGCTCCGTGCCGTCATGCCGCGCAACCTGTTCCTGACGCCCCGGAACCGGAGTGCCTATCACCTAGTGATCGTTCCGCCCTTCGCTCCCTTCCGCACAGCCGATATCTCAAAGCAGCTCGGTTCCTCACGGCTCAGCTTCGCCCCTCCCGAAAAGCTCATGGAGTACATGCGCACACAGCCGGGAGCCATAAGCCCGATGGGGCTCATATTCGATAAGGAAAAACGCGTGCGCTTTGCCATGGACAGAGCCCTGCTCGACGCAGAAAGGCTCGCCTTCCACCCGTGTATCAGCAGCATGACGCTCGCCATGAGCCGGAAGGACTTTCTGAAATACCTGGGGCTGCTCGGCTATGAGGTCATTACAGTCGATACCTCCGTATCCGGCAGTTAATGAACAGCTTACGACCCAACAAAAACATCCGATAAGGAGACGAACACCATGAATATCAGCTTTGCAAAGGGAGACTGGGATAAGGACTTATTCGAACAGATCACAAGCCTGCGCACCGACGGGCGGAAGCCGTTTCTGCAGGAGGATGACTCCATCGTAAACGATGACGTACATGACCGGCAGGATCACATGACCTACAATTATATAAGCCTGCTTTCGAAGGAATGGTTCAACGCGCCGGCCCGCCTGGAGACAGAATGCTCCTTTGAACGTTTCGGCGCGCCTCTCCTGGTGCTGAGTGATGATATCATACAAACGGAAGACGGCTATCCCGCCTACGGCCATCATTTCGAGATCGTAGCCTTTGAGGAAGGCTTCAACGTATGGGAGCTGAACGGACGAGACAAGCCGATACTTTCCGGCAAAGGCCGTTTTCCCGTGCCTGCCGGCACATTCTTTACACTCAGTGCCGCGATACGCGAAGGCCGCGCCGATATCACACTGTGCGGGCACACGGAAACCATATCCCTTCCCACTCTTCCTGCCCGTTTCAGGGCAGGCATCACTGCCTGTGAGGGCGTGAACCGCTTCCGTTCCTTCAATGCGGCTGAAGAGCACTGAAGAAAACCTGTCCGGCGACCCCGGACGGACGTTTTGATATAAGATCAGGAGAATGTGCACAAGATGGATCTTGAAAGGATAATAAACGAGCTCGAGGCAGGCAGATCCGCCTTTCCGGACAGTTTTGGTTCCGATTACGAAGGCTTTCGGGGCAATCTCGAAAAAGCCCTTCTGTACCTGCTGGACGCCATGTTCCCCACATACAGCAAATACCAGTCCCTGGAAGCAGGTGACGACCCGAGGTCTTATTACCTGCGCATGGCATACCTGCACATGCAGGATGCGTTCAGGCCTTTGGGCAGTGATCAGGCTGAAGAGCTGTCACAGCGCCTGATAGGACGCATCCCTTCCGTTTATTCCATACTCCTCACCGATATCATGGCCGGCTACAAGGGCGACCCGGCCGCAAAGAGCCCGGACGAGATCATACTCACCTACCCCGGCTTCATCGCCATCGCCACGCACAGGATCGCGCACGAGCTTTATCTGATGGGGCGTACTTTGGAGGCACGCGTCATGTCCGAATACGCCCACCGCAAGACAGGCATCGATATCCACCCCGGCGCCTCGATAGGCAAATCCTTCTTTATCGACCACGGCACCGGCGTCGTTATCGGTGAAACAACGGTGATCGGTGAAAATGTGAAGCTGTACCAGCATGTGACGCTCGGCGCGAAAAGCTTCGCCGCAGCACCGGACGGTTCACTCATCAAGGGGATCAAACGCCATCCGAACATCGGGAACAATGTGATCATATACGCCGGGGCGACGATACTCGGCGGGGATGTCACTATAGGTGACAACTGCGTCATCGGCGGCAACGTGTGGCTGACCCACAGCGTGGGACCCGGCATGACAGTCACACAGCGCAGCATACGCACATCCCCCGGAAACGTCTGAGCTGCGCTCTGCCGCCATCAAAAAAAGAGGATGGGGCTTTTCCGGCCTCATCCCCGTTTTTTTATCCCTTTACATGCCTGCAAAAATGCGCATTGCCTTATCCGCATCCGCCTGCATGGCCTTCTGGGCCGCAAGAGCCAGATCGTGGAAGAAGGTGACATCCTCCTTCGCGAGCAGTTCTTTCACTGCGGAGGTCCCGGCCTTGGACATATAGCTGTAATAGTTGATCTTCCTTAAGCCGTTCTGAATGCCTTTGCGATAGTCCTCCGGACTCACGCCGGAGCCGCCGTGCATGACCAGCGGGAGGCGCGTCCTTTCGGAGAGGACCTTCACCAGCTCCAGATCCAGCACGGGCTTTGACTTGTAGATGCCGTGGGCCGTACCGAAGCTCGGCGCAAGGGCATCGATACCCGTCTCCGCGCAGAAGGCGACCGCCTGCTCCGGATCCGTATAAACAGGGCCGGATGAAGCAGATCCGCCTTCACGGGAAGCCAGCGCGCCAAGCTCCGCCTCTACCGCGCAGCCGTAGGCCTTTGCCAGGGCGACTGCTTTTTTTGTATTCGCAAGATTCTCCTCATAGGGCAAAAGGCTCCCATCGTACATGACGCCGGTAAACCCCAGATCAAGCGCTTCTTTCATATAATCAAAGGATTCGCAGTGATCCAGGTGCACACAGACCGGTATACCGGCGGCTTTCGCTGCCTGCACCATAACAGGGCCTATCTTCCTCAAAGGAGATATCTCCTCATGCAGCTGCGCATGCGCGAGTATGACAGGCACGTTAAGGGCCTGTGCCGCATCCAGCACGGCATTCACGCATTCCAGGTCAGGTGTGTTGAATGCGCCTATCGCGCACTTCTTTTCTTCCGCTGTTTTCAGAATATCCCTGAGACCTACGATCATAAGCCGTTCCTCCTTTATACAAGCGGGCGCACGGCGCTGTATACGCCTTTGTAGCGCTCGTATACCTTCATATACCTTTTATGCATTTCCGGTCTCGGCCGGTACACTTCCGTTTGCTTCACCATGCGGGCTGCGGCATCCTCCAGATCTTCGTATAAGCCCGCGGCAATGCCGGTAAGCATGGCCGAACCTACTGTCCCCGCATCCGCGGTCTTCAGGGCCGTGATGGGTATGCCGAGGATATCCGCCTTCATCTGCATCCAGACCTTTGAACGTGCACCGCCGCCGGTGGCGTTGATCCTGTCAAAGCGTATGCCGGATCCCGCAAGAGCATCGTAGTTGAGCCGCATCTCATAAACTACGCCCTCCATACAGGCGCGGTAGATCTGCCCAAGCGTCGTGCCGCTTGTAAGCCCCAGCACGGCGCCTCTTGAGCCGGTATCCATATAGGGAGTCGCCGCCCCTTCAAAATGCGGGAGCACCAGAAGGCCGGTCGGGCCCGCCTCCGTATACATCCTCTCCAGGTATTCGTTCACGCTGATCCCTTCTGTCCTGGCGAGCTCCTTTTCCCTGCCGGCAAAGGTATCCGCGCACCAGCTGAGGAGCGCGCCTCCGGTATAGGAAAACGCGTATGCAACGTATTTCCCCGGTACCGCGTACGGCACAACGGAGAAATACCCCTTTTCCATCACGCCGATATCCGGCAGGCTGTCATAGACAGGCGTCAGGCATTCCACCGTACCTGCCCCGTCAACCGCCGTGCCGGAATCAAAGGCGCCTGCGCCGACAGCGGCAGCCACCTGGTCATGGCTGACGGATACGATCACGCAATTTTTGGTAAGTCCCGTCATGCGCACGGCTTCCTCTGTCAGGCAGCCCGCAGGCGTTCCCGCAGGGACGGGCTTGCTCATGAGGGACGGATCTATACCTGCCGCGGCGAATATCTCGCCGGACCAGGAGAGCGTATTGATATCAAAAGCCATGGTACGCGAGGCAAGGGAATAGTCGATCTGCGATCTCCCCGTCAGATGCCTTACCACGTAATCCTCGATCAGATACACATGGCGCGTCTTCGCGTATATCTCCGGATGGTGCTTTTTCACCCACATGAGCTTGCTGATGGAATACATCTCATGGGGTCTCAGGCCCGTGATGCGCGCGATTCGGTCTTCCCCCAGCTTATCCGAAAGATACGCGCACTCCTCCGCCCCGCGCGGATCGGTATACAGCATGGCAGGCCGGAGCGGCGTGCCTTCCCCATCCGTCATCACGAATGTCTCGCCAAAGCTCGTCACGCCGATACCCGCGATATCCGGGTAACCGGCGGCCATTTCCTTTATGACGGCAAAGACGCAGCCCATGATCACGGAAACATCCAGTTCATGGCTCCCCGTATCCCTGCGCACCGGGTATTCCCTGTAGGCCCTGCCAAGCTGTTCTCCGGAACCGTCGAATACGGTGAGTTTACAGCCGGTGGTGCCTATATCAAGCCCTGCGATCCTCATTTGTCTATCTCCACCCAGTCGTAATGCAGGTAAGTGGTAAAGGCTTCCTTGAGGATATCCTTTACATGGCCTTCCGTAACGGAGGTGTGATGCTTGAAGCCGCCCCTGGCAAGCGTGATCAGCTTATCCTGCAGATCGGGTATCTCCGCAACACCGGCACAGCCGAAGTAGCCGTCTTCTATCGGATCACCTGTGAAGCGCGCCTCGGAGGCATATACGATGATCTTCCCATCCTTGGTCTGGCAGTTGGAAATGGTGATGGGCATGGGCTTGATGCGGCCCTCGTTGCAGCCCCAGCCGGAGCCCGGATCGGTCTTGTCGAACATCTTGTGATTCGTGACAGTGCCCTTGCAGGTCATGAGGCCCTGTGCCACCGGGCCGCAGTGGAAGAGTATCACCTTATCCTCGTCATCGCCGTAATTGTTGTTCCAGTCCAGCACGGCGGAAGGCCTGCCCGAAGCCAGGCTCATGGCCCGCATGGTGACGGCGGAGCACATATCGATCTCGCAGGAGGCGGTGATCCCCCTGTCGTTGAGCTCCGAAAGGAGCACGCACGGGCAGATGCGCAGGTGCGCTTCCATCTCGTTCCAGCAACGCAGAGCGAGCGCATCCAGATGATATTCCTCGATATACCTGTCTATGACGACGGCGAGCTTGCCCAGGTTCAGCATATTCTTTTCCGGGACAAGCGAGAAATCCGTATATTCCCTGAGATGCGCTGTCTTTGCCTTGACGGCAGGATCATCATCCGCCAGAGCCGCTATCTTGTCGAACACCTCTGAAAGATCAAAGCTTTCCACATTGATGCCGTGCTTTTGCAGCGCCAGCTCATCGAACCGCACCGTCTTGAATGCGGTCGTACGGGCGCCGATGCAGCCAAGGTTAAAGCGCCGCATCCCGTTGACCACGCGGCAGATCGCGGCAAAATCATCCAGATTTTCCTTAAAGCGCGGGCTGAGCGGGTGCACCACGTGCGGCTTTAAAACCGTAAAGGGCACGCCGTACTGCGTGAATACATCCGTTACGGAGAATTTGCCGCAGTAAGCATCACGCCTGTGGGCAAAATCCATTTTGCCTATCTCATCCGGATACGCCTGCATGAGGATCGGCACGCCCGCATCCTGCAGCGCCGTTATCGCGCCGTTCTCATCCGCAAATATCGGCATGGAAAATATGACGCCGTCATATTGTCCCTCATGCTCCTTGAGCCACCTGGCATAAAGCCTTCCCTCATCCCTCGTTTCCACGCCGCCGAAGCGGGTCAGGGAAGCATCCATCATGATATAGTCATAGCCCGCGTCCGTCACGGCCTTCACCATATCGTCCCTGGCACCGTAAATGAGCTC
>DBXA01000127.1:25435-29698 GCA_002309235.1 Christensenella sp. UBA1224
GGCATGAAGCCGCGGTTGCAGAAGCAAAGCGCGAAGGTCATCTTTTTACTCATTTTCATTTACCTCCTCAAAGCGGATCGTTACCGTATTTTCCCTTGTCTCATATGCGCCCAGCACCGGCAGGGTACCGTTCTCCCTTTCCGCGTGCCTGCCCATGATATAACTGTTGGATGGCTCAAGGCCCAATGCATAATCCCCGCTCGCCATGGAGCGCCACTGGGAGAGCACGGGCAGCGTGTCCCCGCTCCAGGCGATCTTCACAGCGACCCCGAGAGACAGGTTTTCCAGCCTCGCCCAAAACTCCCTTTTCATCACCTGGAAGAACACGCGTTCCTCCTCTCCTTCAGTGGGTTCGTCAAATACGAGCTCCCTGCCGAGCCCTGTGCGGGCAAATTCCGTACGCGGAATGGTCTCACGCTCTTCGGGCAGAACGAGGCGTGCCTTTTCCGAGAGCAGCGGATAGCCGAAATTGCAGTGGTACAGGTGCATGTACTCTTCCGCTTTTCCCGTCTCATTGGCAACGGTATCCCGGATCGTTACCTCCGCACCCATGACAGGCACCGTGATCACACGCCTGACAGAAAGCACGTGTCCGAAGAGGGCTGTTTCACGTATCCTTCCCTTTATGACGATCGTGCCGCCCTCCTCCTCCGCGCATACCTGTTCCGCCGCCAGGCTGTGATACCGTCCATGGAGCGGATGCCATTCGCCGTTGTCCCGGTTGGCCGGTCCTGCCGAACGAAGGCCGCAGGTATACAGAAGTCCGCCCGGGAATGTATTCAGGAACTCGTTCTCATAGGGCATGTCCGCTTTGCCGTCATAGCCGTTCTTGCTCAGCCATGACATATTGACGCCCTTATACCGGGCCTGTCCGATATCCAACCCGTTGTCCGGCAGGATATCCAGCTCCAGCCCGCCCGCGGTGCGTACCTCGATGACCCGCGTGCCCCCGGCTTTGCCTTCCGCGAGTGTCACCGTGCGCAGTGTATACAGCTGTGCCGGATTGCCGATATAGCCTTTCCTCTTCAATTTCTCCACAATATCGCCTCCTTGCATATCCGCTTTTCCATTTTATAACCAACGGGGAAAAAAATCCATGGGAAATCGTCTGTTTTCTTTTGGATCCGTCCGTTTTTATGGTAAAATGCAAAAAAGCCCGGAAGGATACGTGCTTTCGGCGGCACACATCCTGCATGCCGTCGCCTCCTGCCCGGCCCCGGAACGCATGGCGACCCTCAGGAAAGGACCTCTGACCGCGAGGCTCGATGCTTATCTTTCGGATCACTTCACACAGAAACCGGGGCCGGATACGACCGCCCGGACGCCGGATATCGGCAGAACACAGTTATACACTGTCTCAAACAGCCGTGCGGCTGCGGAACGGATAAGCGCATCCGCGCTCTGTGTATCGCTATGGCAAAAAGGCTGCTCACCGAGCGAAAGGACCTGCCTCTTACGGAAGTCGCTTCTCAGTGCGGCTTTGAGGAATATAACTGCTTCAGCACCGTATTTACGCGCGAGACCGGCATTACCCCGCACGCATACCGGGGAATGAACTGATACCGTTTCCAAACCCCGGTACAAAGCCGGATATGCACACGGAAAGGAACGCATCATGATGATCGATGCTCATTTGCACCTGCCTGTTGGTTTTCCCGATCTCTTTGCCAAAAAGCAAGCATTGCTCGATGAATTGAAGCGCAATGGTGTTGCCGGAGGGATCGTGATCGCAGATTCTTCGCTTGAAAGCGTCATAGGTTCGGTCAAGGACTGTATAGAACTCTTCAAGGGTGACAGCGTTATCAAAGTGATCGCCGGGATAAGCCCTCTTATCGCTTTTGAAGCTCAGCTCAAGTATTGCGAAAAGCTGCTTGCGGGAAGGGAGATCGTCGGGCTCAAGATCTATACGGGGCATGAGCATTTTTACTGTACGGATGCACGTCTCCTTCCCGTGTATGAGCTCGCTGAGAGGTTTCGGGTGCCCGTGCTTTTTCACACCGGCTGGGACGAGCCGCAGTACGCTTCCCCGGAGGTGATGCGGGAGCTTGCCGTAAAGCATCCGAATAACACATTTGTTTACTGCCACTGCTTCTATCCCCAGACGAATAAGTGCTTTGCAATGCTCGGAGACTGCGAAAATGTCTTTTTCGATACATCATCCGTTGCGGATGATCCGGAAAAGCTCCCCGCTATCAAGGCATCGATAGAAAGAGCCATCATGAGGATGCCGCAGCGCTTCCTGTTCGGTTCTGATTTCGGCAGCTGCTCACAGAAGGCGCATATCGATTTCGCAAAGAGCCTCGATATCCCGGACGCTCAAAGAGAACTGTTCATGTACCGCAACGCACAGAAGGTTTACAGGCTTTCATAGCTGCCGGTCTGTACAGATCAGGATGAGCAGTGAGGTAAAAGTATTTGATCTGCTGTTTACAGCTGATCCTTCTCCTCTCTAAACATGGCCAGCAATCTCTTAAAGGTGTCCTGCCCGTCGAGACAGGTATCCGTAAGCCAGCCCTTTTCATTTTCCCATTCAGACAATCCCCTGTAGTAGAACGCTTTCTTGCTGTCCTCGATGAGAAAGGGAACGATGCCGAACCGCATGCATTCCTTCAGCACAACGAGCCGCCCGACCCTGCCGTTTCCGTCCTGGAAGGGGTGGATCTTCTCAAATTCTGCGTGAAATGCGATGATATCGCTGATCGTGACCGCTCGTTTGGCGTTGTATTCATCAAGCAAGGCTTTCATGCGCGCGGGTACGTCCTTCGGTTTTGTCGTTTCCCGCCCGCCCACCATGTTCGGGCGTTTTTTGTACTCGCCCACGGCGAACCAGTCAAGAGTCGAATCCTTTGTATCGTGCTTGAGGATGAAGTGCAGCTTCTTGATGATCTCCTCGGTCAGCACATCGTCCGCACAGTCGATCACATAATCAATGGCGCGGAAATGATGGACCGTCTCCAGAATATCATCTATCGGCGCGCCGTCTCCCGCGTCGATGGTATTCGTCTCGAAAATCTGGCGCGTCTGATCTTCCGTCAGGCGGCTGCCCTCGATATGATTGGAGTTGTAGGTCATCCGCACCTGCAGCTCGTGGTACAATCCGCCGGAGATCTTTGCGTCCTTTTCCTCGCGGAGGGTCTGCAGGATCGGATTGTCCGAGATCTCGCGGCAGAGTTCCCCCGCTTCGCAGGAGAAATAGCCGCACAGCTTTTCCATCACGATGCGCGACAGCTTCTCCCCACGTCCGATCTTCGCGATCGTCCGGGAGGAGATGCCGAGCAGCTTTGTCAGATCGGAGCGCGTGATGCCGCGCTCGTTCAGCTTTTGTTCCAATCCTTTGTAAGAGATCATGTTCGGCCCCGCTTTCATCTTTACTTATTATACCGCAAATGGATAAAAAAGTAAAGATTTCGAGGTGATGCGTACAGAAAAGTAAAGATGACTGAGCCTGAAAGGGGATGCCTATTGAGTGATGTCCTTTGACCAATAAAAGGGAACAGATCAAAGTAATACCCTTTATCCCTCTGTAAGCAGTCAATGATCTCGTTGCCTCTAACCCTGTCCTGGGTCAGCTGTGCAGGACGCGAGAAAGCTGTCGTCAGTTGAAATGATGCCAGGTCATGCAGTCCGAATCGGAGGTCGGTATAACCGATCCCTGCGAGAACACACTTGCTGCAATGAAGGGTCGTTCGTGAGATCAATATCTGCTGTGAGCTCGACTCACAGCAGAGCCTAAGCAGGAGTGGATGAAGATACGGTACGTTTCATCCCGTAGAATATGCAGTCAAGGAAGGACGGGATAAATGTTCCCGTCCTTTACGTGTTTCATAAGGTAACTTCCAGAAGTCCGAAAACCGAACTTCTGGAAGTCACCATCTCAATAATCGAAAGTTTTTCACGCTGTTAAGTTTTATACCCTTTTATGCCCACGGTATCTGGGTATAACGCGGGTATAAAAAGGAGCAGGGATGCCATTTGAGCCAGCACCCTTGCCCCATGTTGTCCGGTTTAGATCATCCAAATCGGTACGATGAGGTTATCCCTGTCAAAGGCGCTGAAATGATCCGCCATGCANNNNATGCAGAGGATCGCGCCGGTGCCAAGTTGAAGCGGACTTTTGTCGATAACGCCGAAAACACGGGTCAGTCGTTTGTCCGGCGCGGCAGTTTTCTTGATCTCCAGCGGGCAGAGCTTGCCGTCGCCTTCGAGAACCACGTCGATCTCCTTGGCGTCCCTGTCACGGTAGAAGTAGAGATACGGCTCCAG
>DBXA01000131.1:0-453 GCA_002309235.1 Christensenella sp. UBA1224
GGGAACTCGATCAGCGGATAGAACTTAGGCATGGAATAATCGTCCTTCGCCCGGAACACACCGGTCTCATCCCAGTGCGCCTGCCATTTGGGCTCAATCTTCGAAGGCTCGTATGCAGGGATCTCTCTCATATTTCTGTATCTCCTTATCGGAAAAATAAAAACGCCTTCCGTTCCTTTCGGAGACGGAAGGCGCATGCCTTTCGCGGTACCACTCACGATTGGACAGNNCTTCCGGCCGTCCCTCTTATATGCCCTGTAACGGGGGCAGCCAGCGCTCCGGGGCGAGTTCGGGATCTTCCTGCGCAGCCTCACACCTGCCGGCTGTTCTCTTGTGCATTACAGATACCTACTACTCCCCATCCAGGCGCATATTCGCTCCGGGATACCCGGTGTGTTATTCCTCTTTGGCCTCTTCTGCAGCCTCTGCAGCTGCTTCGGCGACGGGTTTGGC
>DBXA01000131.1:492-1138 GCA_002309235.1 Christensenella sp. UBA1224
CTTCAGCAGCAGGCTCGACAGCCTCTTCAACGGCTTCCACGGCCTCGGCGGGCTCATCGATCGCATACTCATCGGCAGCATCACCGACATTCTGCATAGCCTCTTCCTCCAGCACCTGGCGGATCGACAGGCTGATACGCTTGGATTCGGTATTGACATCAAGCACCTTCACGCGCACGATGTCGCCGACCTTCACGGCATCCTCGACCTTCTCGATACGGGTGGGAGCGCACTGAGAGATATGCACCAAACCATCAAGGCCGGGCTCAAGCTCTACAAAAGCACCGAAGGTAGTGATGCGGACGACCTTGCCCTCCACTACGCTGCCGACGATGTACTTCTCGCCTGCGATATCCCAGGGCTTGGGCTGTGTCTGCTTGAGGCTCAGAGAGATGCGCTGACGTTCCGGATCCACATTGGTGATCTTGACATCGATCTCCTGGCCTACGCTGACGACATCGGAAGGATGGCGTACACGGCCCCAGCTGAGATCAGTTACATGCACAAGTCCATCTACTCCGCCGATATCGACAAAGGCGCCGAAATCGGTAAGACGGCGTACAGTGCCCTTAACAACGGAGCCGACCTCAAGAGAAGACCAGATAGCCTTCTTCCTCTCGGCTTCTTCCGCAGCAAGGCTGGCCTT
>DBXA01000131.1:1178-7723 GCA_002309235.1 Christensenella sp. UBA1224
TGGCCCACAAACTCATCGATCTTCTCGACATAGTGCATGGAGAGCTGGGATGCCGGGATAAATGCGCGGATGCCATTGATCTGTGCGATCAGGCCGCCCTTAACGGCTTCCTTGCCTACGCCCTCAACAAACTCTCCGGCCTCATTGGCTGCCACGATGGCTTCCCAGGCCTTCCTGTTTACAATGTTGCGCTGGCTGAGTATCACGTTTCCGTCGCCGTCATTCAATTTGACGACCTCGACCTCTATCTCATCGCCGACTTTGACATCGGTGGAGGAGAGATCGGATTTTTTCACGATACCGTCAGCCTTATAGCCGATATTTACGGCTATTTCGTCTTCGCCGATGGACACAACGGTCCCACTCACGGTTTCACCCGTATGTACTTTTTTGAGGGTCTTTTCCAGCTGAGCCTCAAAGCTTTCTTCGGCTACGGTGTTCTCTGTGACCTGATCCTTGTTCTCGATGTCGTTCATTCGTGCGACAACCTCCTTAATTGTGGCCTCCGGCGTTGAAGCGCCGGCAGCAATGCCTATAAGATCCTCCGTCCTATAGACGGAAGTATCTATCTCTTTTGCGGACTCTGCCTTTACCGTACGCGGACAGAGCTCCCTGCATATGTCGTAGAGCTCCTTCGTATTAGAACTTTCCGACCCGCCGATAACGATCACGGCATCCGCCCTGGAAGCGATCTCTCTCGCCCCTTGCTGGCGCTGCAGCGTCGCCCGGCATATCGTATCGCATACTGTCAGATGCGGTATACGCTCCCTCATGACCTCTGTCATTCTGTGAAAACGCTCCGCCGAGAACGTTGTCTGACAAACTGCCAAGGCTTCCTCAGACGGCGCGAGCGCTGCCGCCTCTTCCTCTGTTTCAACCGCCTCAGCCCGGCCGCGTGCCCAGCCCAGCGTACCGACTACCTCCGGGTGCGTACGCTTCCCGATGACGATCACCCTCCGGTCTCGATCCACAGCTTCGCTCACGATACGGTGGATCTTACCGACGTAAGGGCAAGTAGCATCTATGACGCGTACATTCTTTGAGGAAAGCATATCGTACGTCTCCGGCGGCTCACCGTGGGAACGTATCACGCATACTCCGCCTTCAGGTACCGCGGCACAATCCTTTACGGATACCGCACCGAGCGAGGCAAGTTCTTCCACTGCCTGCGGATTGTGGATAAGAGGGCCGAGGGTCACGCAGCCGCCTTCTTCGGCTGCCCTGCGCGCGAAATCCATCGCGCGTTTTACGCCGTAACAGAAACCGGCATGCTTTGCAACGATGACCGGCATCCCCCAACCTCCCGGGTACGTACCTTTTATACGTCTACAATATACTTTAATAGGATACCACCAATTTGAAACAGACACAAACAAAATCCTGATATTTCATGCAAAATTAACACAAAAGCGTCTCTCTTCCGCGTTGAAGAATATGAACGGCGATTATAAGATATAACTGTTGCGCGGAGAGTTTTTTCCGCCCGGCATATCTTAGCTGAGGAGAAAGCATTTTATGGCACATTCCGCTGTTCTGATCGATGGAAATTCTCTCATGTACAGGGCATTCTTTGCCCTGCCCGCGCTTACCGACAGCAAAGGTGCGCCTACTAATGCAGTCTATGGCTTTATGGGCATGCTCCTGAAAGTACTCTCAGATGAACAGCCGGAGTATGCCGTCGTCGCCTTCGATGTACATGGCCCCACCTTCCGCCACGAACGCTTTTCCGATTATAAGGGGACCCGGGCGCCGACACCTGACGAGCTTCGACCGCAGTTCCCTATGATAAAAGAAATACTTTCCGCCATGCACATCTGCATACTGGAAAAGCAGCGCTTTGAGGCCGATGATCTGATCGGTACCGCTTCCCGCGTATTCGCCGAAAGCGATATCCCTTCCCTCATCGTGACCGGAGACCGCGATTCCTTCCAGCTGACGGGAGAAAAAGTAAGCGTGCTCTATACAAAACGCGGCATCACCGATACTGAGAGAATAACACCAGCTGTCATCATGGATCGCTACGGCATCACGCCTGCCCAGCTCATAGATATGAAAGCGCTCTGCGGCGATACTTCAGACAATATCCCCGGGATCGCCGGCATCGGCGAAAAGACGGCAGCCCGCCTGATCGCCGCCTACGGCGACCTGGAAAGCTGTCTTTTCCACGCCGACACAGATGAAAAAGGAAAACTGCGCGAAAGACTGCTCGGCGGAGCGGACACAGCCAGGCTCTGCCGTTTCCTCGCAGAGATCGACCGCAATGCTCCTGTTGCTATCGACATTGAGAGCACACGCGTGCACGATATCGCTGATGCCATACCTGCGCTTACCGCGCATGATCTGAAAACCCTCGCAGCACGTCTTGCCGCACTTAATGCGGGATACGGTATGCCGACAGCAGAAGCACCTGCAGAAGAAACAGAAGCTGCGTACGCAATAGCAGATGCGGAAGAGACGGATGAAAAAGGCTTCCGAACTTTCATCGAAGAGCTTTCAGGGGATGATCCCGCCGCCATCACGCTTTCCGACAGCGCCGTTTCCTGCGCCTGCAGCAGCAGATGTGCCATGCTGCCCTTAGGAGGAAGATCTCTTCTCGAACCGGGCATAGACCGGGAAACAGCTCTGCTTCTTCTGAGACCGCTGCTGGAAAGCAGCAGACCCAAGCTCATCTGCCGAGCCAAAGAACTGCGCCGGGAAGCGGCCAGGCTCGGTATAGAGATAAACGGCAATGTAGATGACCCTTCGCTCGCTGCCTACGTAGCAGACCCGCAGCGCAAATCTTTCACGGCCGAAGCTCTGGCGGAAGCGGAGGGGATCAACGTCAAGTCAGGAGCGGCTTCGTTGTTCGCCCTTGACAGCCATTACCGGACCGTAATGGAGAAAGCCGGAACAGCTCATATCCTGGAGGAGATCGAAAAGCCTTTGTCAAGCGTCCTTTATTCCATGGAAGAAGCGGGGTTCACCGCAGACAGAGGTGTGCTAACAGAGCTTGGAGGCATGTTCTCAGACAGAATCAGCATCCTCACAAAAGAGATCCGGCAGTACGCCGGGTACGAGATCAACATACAGTCTCCAAAGCAGCTGGCGGTTTTCCTTTACGATGAACTGGGGCTAAAAAACGGCCAGAGAGGCGCTTCCGCCCGCTCTACATCTGCAGACATACTGGAAGCGATGGCGGATGACCACCCGGTCATAGACAAAATACTGGAATACCGCAAATACACAAAGCTGCAGGGTACCTATATAGAAGGCCTTCTCAAACTCCTGGATACGCCGGGAGGCGACGGCAGGATTCACACCCGTTTCGATCAGACCGGGACCGTTACCGGCAGGCTCTCCTCTCTCGAACCAAACCTCCAGAACATCCCCGTTCGGAGCGAGCTTGGCCGCGATATCAGACGGGCGTTTATCGCCGGTCCAGGCTGTGTGCTCGTGGACGCTGACTACAGCCAGATAGAGCTGCGCGTACTCGCTCACATGGCGCACGATGAACACATGATAGATGCCTTCGTTTCAGGAGAGGATATCCATAGGCGTACCGCTGCAGAGATCTACGGTGTGCCTATCAGCGAAGTAACGCCCCAGATGCGTTCTGCCGCAAAAGCCGTTAATTTCGGCATCGTATACGGTATATCGGAGTTCGGTCTGGCCCGCAATACAGGTCTCACCCGAAAAGAGGCCTCTGAATTCATGGAGATGTATTTAAAACGCTACCCCGCTGTTGGGATCTTTATGCATGAGTCAGTTGAAAAAGCCAGGCAGACCGGCTATACGGAAACGATGTCCGGCCGCAGACGTTATATCCGGGAGCTCAAGGATCCCAACCGCAATATCCGCGCATTCGGTGAACGCGCTGCCATGAACAGCCCTATACAGGGTACTGCAGCAGATATCATAAAGATGGCCATGATCAACACTGCCCGTGCTTTGACGGGTATGAAGTCCCGCCTGATACTGCAGGTGCATGACGAGCTGATCATTGAAGCTCCGGCGGAAGAAGCGGAGAAAGCCGCCAACATACTCAAGGAGCAGATGGAAGCCGTGATCCGGCTTGACGCGCCTCTTCGCGCGGATGTATCCACAGGCAGCAATTGGATGGAGTGTAAGTAAGATGGCCGACAAAGCATATATACTGGGATTGACCGGGGGCATCGCCTGCGGAAAATCTACCATAGCAAAGCACCTGGAATCTTTAGGTGCCCTTCAGGCTGACGCCGATGAACTTTCCCACAAGCTGACAGCCACCGGCGGAGAGGCATTGCCGGAGATCCGGCGTGTTTTCGGCGAAGGGGTCTTCTTTCCGGACGGCACACTCGACAGGAAAGCCCTGGGCAGCGTTGTCTTCCATGACAGCGCTCAAAGGCGCGCACTGGAAGGCATCATACATCCAATGGTACAGCACGGTATGATGGAAAAAGCAGATGAAGCCGCAGCAAAAGGCATCCCTGTCTGTGTTTTCAATGTTCCGCTTCTCTATGAAACAGCCATGGATGCCCTTTGCGACAGCGTTTGGGTCGTATCCCTGCCGCGGGAAAAGCAGATCATGCGCATCATGAACCGTGACAGGCTGAGCCGTGCGGAGGCTTCCGCACGCATTGACAGCCAGATGCCGCTCGCTGAAAAAGAAGAAAAAGCTTCCTATGTCTTTTACACCGACAAACCAGAGGAAGAAACTCTGCGCGAAGCCGAAAAACGCTATAATGAACTGCTCAAAGCCATAAAGAAAGCGCAGTGAGGCCCGATTGATGGAAAGATTGAAAAAGCATTACGCGATGATCATAGCGGCAGCTTCCTTTCTGTGTCTGGGTGTAGTGAACGGTGTTCTGCTCAACTGCTACTCCCTGCTGGTGGTCCCGATCTGCGCAGATCTCGGCATTCCCCGCAGTCAGATGCAGCTGAGCCAGACGCTGATGGGTATAGGCACCATACTCGTTCCCATGCTCTCCGGCAGGATATACGCAAAGTACCGGTTCATGCGTCTTATGAAAACAGCGGCAGTACTTACGATACTCACTTATCTGAGCCTTTCCTTCGCCCGCAGTATCCTCATGATATATATTTCCGCTCTGGCACTTTCGATATGCGCTACGCTTGTATCCTGGATCCCATTCTCGATCGTGATCAACAACTGGTTCGTCAAGAGCAGAGGTACCGCGATCGGTGCAGTATTCATGTCCAGCGGCGTATTCGGCATGCTTGCCAGCATAGCAGGAGGTTTTCTGATCGAATCGATCGGCTGGCGCGCCATGGTCCGCGTCAACAGCGCCATAACCGCCGCTGTCGTATTGCCGCTCATATTCTTTGTCATATACGAAAGACCGGAGCAGCTGGGGCTTCTTCCCTACGGCGCGGATGAAAACAGCGAGACAAGCAAGCCCGATACTGTGAACGACGGTCTCCTCTTTCACGATGAGATACGCAGGCCACGCCTATGGCTGATGCTCATATCCATACTCCTGACAGGCTTTTGTGTAAATTCCCTGACTTCTTCGATGAACGCCTATTTCCGGGATATCGGGCGAAGCGCCTCCTATGCGGCAAATATCTCTGCGGGATATATGGCATCCCTCGCAGCAGGCAAAATACTGCTCGGCATCCTTTACGACAGGTTCGGGGCGCAAAAAGCCACGCTTTTCACACTGACGGCTCTTCTCCTGACGCATCTTTCCCTCGTCCTTGTCCATATACCCGGAGCAATCGCCGTCGTCATCGCGTGTTCCGGTCCCGGCGCTGCCTTTGCAACCGTTGCCCTGCCGGAGATCTCCAAGCAAAGCTTCGGCAACAGGGATTACAATTCCTTCACCGGTGTCATCAATGGCTTCTGCAATGCAGGCGGTGCTCTTTCTCCCAGCATATTCGGTATCATACGGGATTGTTCCGGAAGCTATTTATCCGGTTTCACTGCCGCGATCTTCATTACCGCCGCATCAGGCATACTGCTCCTGTCTCTGATAAGCAGACCATCCGCCAAAGAAGCATAAAAGCAGCTCTTTGCTGTTATCGTTGAAAAAAGACCGCAGCCCTATGTCTGCGGTCTTATCATCATTATTCAGTTGTCAGTGTCCATCTGTCTGCCCGATTCGATGCACTCTTCATCCTATCGGATCTTTTTCGCTTGCCACCCTGCGGACGTTTTACGGCACCTGCCTTCTTTACGACTTATGCCGCCGTACCGCCTGTGAACGCATCTATATCAAACACCGATCTCAGGGCAGGACAGATGGACCAAGAATATCGATTCTGACTGGTACAATGGCCTCGCCCCCTTGTCTTTCTATATTGATCTTGGACCCGGCACCTCTTATTCCGCCTTCTGTACCTTCTTTATTTTGCGGAACCTCTGTGCCATACGATAAGAGCCGCTTTGCGCTCTGTTATCTGCATCTCTTTGATCTGGCTATATTATATAACGTTAATTTCTGTTTGTCAACACCTATTTTACTATTTCTTTGATTATTTAACATTTCTTTTTTCGGTTGACAAACCTCGTTCAGAAGAGTATAATATTTGCTGTTGAGCAAGTGGAGAAGTCGCCTAGCTTGGTC
>DBXA01000131.1:7766-15479 GCA_002309235.1 Christensenella sp. UBA1224
TCGAATCCCTCCTTCTCCGCCATCAGAAAAGTGTGGTTTGTCTTCCATGGCAGATCACACTTTTTTGAATGATCTTATCCTGCCATTCAGAAAAAAAGTGTTCCGTACACGATGTGCCGCAAATATCAGAACAAGCAGCTCTTAACAGCAAAAACATCGGTCCGGCAGCCGCCGAGACAATATGCATCTTCATCGAAGGACAGGAGCAGCATGCGTCTATTCATCGCACTCGAACCAACACCCCGTTTCCGGAACGCGCTCCGGGAGCTTCAGGAACATCTGCAGGCCGCCGGGATCGGCGGACGATATGCAGATCCTGCCGGATTGCATATGACACTCGCTTACATCGGCGAGTGGTCAGAGTCCATATCCCAACTCCTGCCTGTTGTAGAAGAACCGTTCCCCATACATCTCACACATACGGGCATCTTTCACAAAGCCGGTGTGCTCTGGGCCGGTGTCAACCCGGAAGAGCCGCTCAACCAGCTTTCTGCACGTGTACGGAAGAACCTCGATGAAGCCGGGATCCCGTACGACGGCCAGAGCTTCAAGGCGCATATCACCTTGATACGCAAACCCTCCCTTCCCTTTGAGGATATTCTAAAGGGCATCAAAACACCTCCTGCATCCATGACGGTCAGAAGTGTATGTCTCTACCGATCGGATCGCACAGAAAGAGGAATGGCCTATACAGTGATAGCGAGGAGATAGCTGCCCCCGCCAAAAAAAAAGAATCCATCTGCTGCCATACACAAGTACGGGCGTTTCCGGATCCTTCTATCACCGGAGCATGCGGTATTGCACAGATCGCAAAAAACTGCTATCATAATTTCTGAGGGATCATACACTGTTTCATTCCCCCTAACAATCTTATCGGCCGGAACGGTTCTGATCATTCCTGGCCGGCACATATAAGGCAGGCTGGAGGAGAGCAAATGGCATATACAGCAATAGAGAGCATGCGAAAACATCTGGAGGCTGACTTCGGCAAAGGTATCGGACCTGCCGATCCATATCGCTTCGGCGGCCAGGAAAACGAAAACGACCTGAAATCAGCGGCCCTGCGGTTCATTCACGACCGCTGCGAGGATCTCCGCTTTGACAGAGAGATCGAAGCGCAGGAAGCCAGAACGGGCGTACTGCAAGGCTCGAGCATTGCGCCGAACCAGATCCCATACAATATGCAGAAGGACATCGACCGCCTGTGCCTGGAAAGAGAATTAGAACGCTTTATCGATTCCGGGACGGCGGAAGATGCGTACAACGTTTATTACTGTTACCTGGAGATGTTCTTCGGCAGCTATGCCTCATCCAAGCAGATGGTGGAACTGCTGAACGAATATGAGCTCAACGGCTCTTCACTCCTCATGAAGCACCGCGATCATTACTCCCATTCTGTGTATGTATTCACACTCGGCCTTGCGATCTACGAGACAAACGTCAATTACAGGCGTGTGTTCAACGCCTATTACGGCTTCGACGCGGGCGGAGAAGCACGCGACAGCAAAGCAGCGAACTTCTTCCTCGAGTATTGGGGTCTGACGGCGCTTTTCCACGATATCGGCTATCCGTTCGAGCTGGCATATGAACAGGTGATGTCCTATCTGGAGGCAAACAACCAGCACAGAGGCGAAAAGAGCCTGCTTCTTGCATACAAAAACACCACGGTGCTGACAGAGCTCAGCGATGCGGCAAGGGTCCGCTTTGAACGCCTGTACGGAAAGACTTTCCATACCATCACTGAAGTTATCGCATATGATATAACGGTAAAGCTCGGAACGATCTACGGATTCAGCGAAGGATACCTCATGCAGATCCTCGACAAAAAGCCATCGGATCCGGAATGCTTTAATTATTTTATGGACCATGCCTTCTTCAGTGCGGTAAGGCTCTACAGGGAACTCGCCGAGGTATTGAACGATCCCGAAAGAGGAGAGGAAGCCGCGGCGGACAGACTCAGCGGCGTGCATATCGATGTGCTGTCGGCGATACTCCTTCACAACAGCCTGTATAAGTTTTCCATCGCGTTCTACAAAGACAAAAGCAAGGGCAAGCCTCCCCTGTCCATGGATGCTCACCCTCTCGCGTGGCTCCTCATGATCTGTGATGAACTGCAGTGCTGGGACAGAACAGCCTACGGCAGGAACTCTCGTACAGAGCTTTCCCCTATGGCTGTGGAATTTGATTTCAGCACCTGCGCTATCCGCGCCAGGTACCTGTATGATGAAGAAGAAAAAGAAAAGATGGATTCTTTCCATAAAGCATACGAGGCGTGGATCGCCGGCGGAAGGTTGGGAAAAGCGCCGAAATTAAGAGCATACAGTGATATGGCAGATGAAGGCAACTCATTTGCCGCAGATATAAGGCGCATCGTGGATACGAGCCTTGCGCCGCTGTCCGTATCGTGTGATACCTGCACGGCAAACCGAAAGAACAAACATATGTACCTTTCCAGCAGCAGCTTCCTCCACCTGCACGATTTCGCCGCAGCTTTAAACGGCAGATACGCACACGAAGGACATGAGGATGAGATCAGCGCAAAACAGCTTGAGGATGAGTTCAACGCCCTGTCGCTTGAGTACAAGATATACAATATCAACCAGGCCAAAAGCTTCAGCCGCTATCTGAACGTCATACGCTGCTTCTATACAGACCGGCCTGTCGCTTTCGAACTGGTCACCGCGTTCACCAGGGAACAGATCGAAAGGTTCGCCCCGATAGAGCACGAACGCTGGGTCAGGGCTCATCAGGCAATGGGCTGGCAATACGGTACACAATACGAGGATGCAAAAGTACCCGATGGAAAAGACCCGAAGCAATATGCTTCATCGCTCAGGGAACAGATGCGCTGCCATAAGCTGACAATGGATGGTGACCTGACACAGGAGCAGATCCGCAGGCATTATGATGATCTTCCCGAAGCTGAGAAGGAAAAGGATTGGAAGCCCTTCAACAGCATGCTGAAGCTGATCAGGAAATTCGACGGTCTGCGCATCTACAAACTGGATGACGAAGCCGGCGAAAAAGATAACGACTGAATGCAGGCAGGCCTCCGGCAGATATCATACACTGCCGGAGGCCTTTCCTTTTGTTATATAATATAAAGGATCGTTTACCGCACTGAACCCGCGAAGAACAAGGCTACAGTACCGGGACCGGCATGAGATCCTATGACCGGGCCGATATCCGTGATAAAAGCGTTTTTGTTTCCGGTAGCTTCCGCGATCAGATCTGCCACGGTCTGCGCATCCTGACGGCAATCTGCCTGAGAGATAAAGATCAGCCCATTCTCTTTATCCGTTGCCAGCTCTGTATATTTATCAGCCAGCGCTTTCAGGGCAGCCTTCCTTCCGCGTGCCTTGGTCACATTTACCAGCTTGCCTGCATCGTCCACATGCATAACGGGCTTTATACCTAATAGTGCTCCTGCGAAAGCGACCGCCGGAGACACTCTTCCGCCTCGCTTTAAGTACACAAGGTCATCCACGGTAAACCAATGGCATACCTTCGGCGAAAGCTCGCGCACAAAAGCCGCACATTCCTCAAAGGATGCCCCCTCTTCCTTCTTTTTAACTGCCGCATAGACTACAAGCCCCTGGCCTGCAGAAGCACATAAGGTATCGACAACCTCGATCCTGCGCTGCGGATACTCTTTGGCAAGTTCATCTGCTGTAAGCCTTCCCGTATCCACCGTGGCGCTGAGCCCGGAAGAAAAACCGATATAAAGGATATCCTTGCCCGCTTTCAGCGCCGGCTCGAACAACGCACGGAAAGCATCCGGTGAAGGCGCACTGGTCTTGGAAACGCCCCCCGCTTTCATTTGCGCGTAAAAAGCCTCGATAGGCATATCCTCATTAGTAAGATCCTTGTCGGAATTACCAAACCGGAAAGTGAGGCTCGCAGCCTTCACGCCCCATTCCGCCAGAACAGGATATGAAACATCACAGGAAGAATCGGTAACGATCACATATTCAGACATAGTATATCCTCCATCAAGATCGATCATATATAAATCATTAAGATACCATACACTTTATCTTGTACTGTTTATCATGTTATCACGTCTTATGAATCATGTCAAGTAGCCTTTTGATTACAGATACTTGATTTACCGATCAAATGTGTTATAATAACGGCAGCACCGATAAGATTTCTAAAAGGAGCCGGACTGTGGCATACGATAATAAGCTTGTCGCCGCAAAACTGCGCCGATGGGAAAAATATCTGGAAAACTACCGCCTGCCCAAGTGGGAGGAGATACCTGACCTCGGGCTTTACATGGATCAGGTACTCACTTTCCTGACGCAATACCTCGATTACCTGCCGCCGGAGCTCAAGGATGAGCAATGCGTGACCGCTGCCGTGATCAACAACTATGTACGCAGGCATATCATTCCAAAGCCCAGGCAAAAAAAGTATTACCGTACTCACCTTGCAAGCCTGCTCATCATTTCCTCCCTGCGGCAAAGCCTGAGTCTGACGACCATACGCCTGTCATATCCCTCATTGGCCAATGAAGAGGAACTCCATGATTTTTATACCCATTATTCAGCCAGACATCAGATGGCCAGCAGGCATTTTGTCGATCAGATCCGCGTTCTCGCGGGGGGTATACTTGAACACGATAATCTGACTGACGAAGCGACAGACGATACCGTAGAGCTCATAGCAGAAAGTGCCATCATCGGAGGGCTTTCCAAGCTCCTTGCCGAAAAGCTGATACTCCTCAACGGAAAGACCATGAACGATCCCGGAATGGAGCTGTAACACCGACTGCGGTCTCCAGTTGTTTTAAGTCTTCGAAAAATCCCCGCAAAAGGCGCGCTGCCGGTTGACTTGCCGCCGAAACAGTGGTAGACTTAGCCCATTCAAAAAGCAGGCATAAGCCGCATAATTATACATAGTGAAAGCAGAAAGACACCATGGCAAACTGCGCAATGTATCGTGAATACTTTATCTTTTATTACTTTACCGGCTTCAAGAGCGGTAAGGTTAGTTTGTGATACATTGATCCGAAGCGAAAGATACGAAGATCAGATGCCGCACAGATTAACCTGTGCGGCATCTTTTATACAGGAACATATGATCTGAGATACAGGAGGAAACCGGAATGATCGTAGTACTGAAATCAAATGTCGATGCCGCCAGAGAAAATCAGCTGATCGACTGGCTCAAGAACATGGGCCTTGGCGTACATGTATCCGTGGGCGAATACCAGACGGTATTGGGTCTGATCGGCGATACCAGCAAGGTGGATACCGATCTCATCAGCAGCCTGGATATCGTTGAATCCGTAAAAAGAGTCTCCGAAACCTTCAAATGCGTCAACCGAAAATTCCATCCGGAGGATACCGTTGTTTCCATCGGCGATGTAAAGATCGGCGGCGGTAATTTCTGCCTGATCGCAGGGCCCTGCTCCGTCGAGACCGAAGAGCAGATCATCAGCGTAGCAAAGGCCGTAAAGGCAGCCGGCGCAAGCCTGATGCGCGGAGGCGCCTTCAAGCCCCGCACTTCCCCCTATGATTTCCAGGGGCTGAAAGACCGGGGGCTGGACCTTCTCAGGATCGCACGGAAGGAGACCGGCCTCCCGATCGTCACGGAGATCATGTCGATCACGGATCTGCCGCTGTTTGAGGATATCGACGTCCTGCAGGTAGGTGCCCGCAACATGCAGAATTTTGATCTGCTCAAGGAACTCGGGCAGACCAGAAAACCCATCCTCCTGAAACGCGGCCTTGCCAACACGCTGAAAGAACTGCTGATGAGCGCTGAATACATCATGGCCAACGGCAACGAAAATGTCATCCTCTGCGAGCGCGGTATCCGGACCTACAGCGATTACCTGCGCAACACCCTGGACCTTTCCGCAGTCCCCATGCTGCATGAGTTGAGCCACCTGCCCGTCATCGTGGACCCGAGCCACGCCACAGGCATCGCCCGCATGGTCCCCCCTATGGCCCTTGCCGCGACAGCCGCCGGAGCCGACGGCCTGATCATTGAGGTGCACAACGACCCGATGCACGCGCTGTGTGATGGCCCCCAGTCCCTTACTCCGGAAGAGTATGCCGCCCTTGTGCCGAAGATACTCAGCGTAAGGGAGGCGATAAGATGAAAGTCGGCATAGTTGGACTCGGCCTGATCGGCGGCTCCTTCGCCAAAGCTTATTCCGCAGCGGGCCATACGGTAGCAGCCATTGATATCGACAAAAGTGTTCTGGATTTCGCCATCCTCAGCGGGGCGGTAAATGAGGTCCTCTCAGATGAGGTTATACCGGAATGCGACCTGATCCTCCTGTGCGTATATCCCGGCGCAGCTGTCGATTTCCTGAAGAGCAAAGCCGATGTCTTCGGGAAAAAGCCCATTGTCATAGACTGCTGCGGCACCAAGCGCCTCATCGTCAGAGAAGGCACGGCCCTTTCGAAGGCGCACGGTTTCACATATATCGGCGGCCATCCGATGGCCGGTACGCAGTATTCCGGCTTCAAGCACTCCCGCAAAGACATGTATAAAGGAGCACCGATGGTCATCATACCGCCCACATACGATGATATCGGCCTTCTGAGCAGGGTCAAGGAGCTTCTCTCCCCCGCGGGCTTCGCCTCCATTACGGTGACAGACGCCGAGACGCACGATGAGGTCATCGCCTATACCTCCCAGCTTGCGCATATCATATCCAGTGCCTATATCAAGAGTCCGGCAGCCGCCGTACACCGCGGTATGTCAGCCGGAAGCTTCCGTGATATGACTCGCGTCTCCTGGATGAACCCGGAGATGTGGTCCGAACTGTTCCTCGACAACAGCGATCATCTGCTGACGGAGATCGATACCATCATCAAAAACCTTGTGGAATATAAAGATGCGATCGCCTCGGGAAACAAAGCGGAACTCATACGGCTGATCGAGGACGGCCGGCACCTGAAAGAGGAAGCCGAAAGGAAACTCAGTAAAGAGGAGGCAGCCGTATGACGCAGTCTCTGACGATCCGTTCCTCCAGGACGTATGACGTGCTCATAGGCAGCGGCCTTATATCGCAGGCAGGGAATCTCATATCCGAAAGGCTGCACCCCTCGTCCGTCGTCATCGTATCCGATGACAATGTATTCCCCCTCTACGGTCCTGCACTGTACGCAAGCCTTGAGGCAGCCGGAATCCGCGTGGAAACGTTCGTTTTCCCGCACGGCGAAGCAAGCAAAAGCCTTTCGGTCTATGGAGAACTGCTCGAATTCATGTGCGAAAAGAAGCTCACCCGTACAGACGCAATAGCCGCTCTGGGCGGCGGGGTAGCAGGAGATCTGGCAGGTTTCGCAGCGGCGACCTACCAGCGCGGCATCGGCTTTGTGCAGATACCCGCCTCTCTCCTGGCCGATGTGGATTCCTCCGTAGGCGGCAAGACAGCCATAGACCTAAAGGGCGGCAAGAACCAGGCCGGCTGCTTTTACCAGCCCATGCTTGTAATCTGTGATACCGATACGCTCGCCACCCTTCCGGAAGCCGAGTACCGGAACGGCTGCGCAGAGATCATCAAATACGCCATGATCGGCTCAGGCAGCCTTTTCCATTCCATCGGCGCGCTGCCCATCAGGGAACAGTACGGCAAGGTAATTGCCGAATGCATTGCCATGAAGCGCGACATCGTCGAAAAGGATGAATACGACACGGGCCTTCGCATGCTTTTGAACTTCGGTCACACAGTCGGGCACGCCGTCGAAACAT
>DBXA01000131.1:15513-27171 GCA_002309235.1 Christensenella sp. UBA1224
TCATCACAAGGGCCGCCTGCAGGAAGGGCATCTGCCCGCCGGAAACGCGCGACAGCCTCCTTTCCCTGATCGGGCAGTACTCCCTTCCTTCCGAAACGGAATATCACGTAAGGGAGCTCGCCGGGATCATTGCAAACGACAAAAAAGGCTCCGGAAACAGACTCCGCCTGGTAGTGCCCGAAAAGATCGGCAGCTGCGCCATACTCGATATCGCAAAAGACGATATCGCCGCATGGCTCCGGGAAGGCGGCGTATCATGATCCGCACCGTAAAGGGAGGCCCCCGAAGAGGTACGGTTTCCATACCCGCTTCCAAATCCCAGGCACACAGGCAGCTCATCTGTGCCGCCCTCGCACGTGAGAGCACCGTGTTTTCCTGCGACGGCATCTCAAAGGATATCCGGGCAACCATAAACTGCCTGAACGCGCTCGGCGCTCAGATATCACAAAGGGATGACAGTCTGTTCGACATAAAGCCGGTCACAGCAGCACCAGGCGGGACATGCACCCTGCCCTGCGGCGAGAGCGGTTCCACGCTGCGCTTTCTCACTCCGATCGCAGGCGCGCTTGGCATAAATGCCGTATTCCGCATGGAAGGCAAGCTGCCGTCGCGCCCGATGGATGAATATACGAGCCTTCTCTCCGCCCGCGGAATGGTTTTCCGCAGGGAGAACGACCTCCTTTACTGTTCCGGGATGCTCACACCGGGAGAGTATTCCATCCCCGGGGATATCTCCAGTCAGTATATTTCCGGGCTCCTGTTCGCGCTGCCCCTGCTCGAAGGAGAGAGCACGCTCAGTGTGACAGGCAGCATCGAATCCGCGGATTACATTACCATGACGGAAAACGCGCTGGTAAAGAGCGGCATAACGTTTTCAAAGGAAAAAAACACCTACACCATACCTGGCAGGCAGAGCTACCATTCACAGGGACTTGTAAAAGTAGAGCAGGACTGGTCGAACGCGGCCTTCTTCCTGTGCATGGGAGCCCTCTCACCCTATGGCGTAACGATCAGCGAAATGCCCCTTTACAGCGCACAGGGCGATAAAGCCATACTCGACATCCTGCACTCCTTCGGAGCGGAAATTATAACCGAAGGCTCCGCCGTGACAGTGCGCGGCGGTTCCCTTGCCGGTCAGACTGTCGACGCGAAGGCCATACCGGATCTCGTGCCCGCCGTCTGCGCGGCTGCAGCCGGTGCGAAGGGCACCACTTGCATCGTAAACGCTGGCAGGCTTCGGCTGAAGGAATCCGACAGGCTGAAGACCACCGCAGCCATGCTGAGATCCCTCGGCGCGGATATCTGTGAAGAAGGAGACGGCCTTGTCATCCACGGAAAGCCCCGCCTCTCAGGCGGCATGTGCGACAGCGCGAACGACCACCGCATCGCGATGGCGGCCGCAGTCGCTGCCGGTATCTGTAAAAGCGGCACGGTGATACTCGGCAGCGAATGCGTTGAAAAATCCTTTCCCTCATTTTGGGACAGACTTGAAACCCTGGAGGTGTGCCAATGAGTTCATCCTATGGCGAAAATATCCGCGTCACTGTATTCGGGCAAAGCCATTCCCCCGCAATCGGTGTAACAATAGAGGGCATTCCGGCCGGCGAAAAGCTTGACAGGGAAGCACTGGCCCGATTTCTCGCCCGCCGCGCTCCAGGCAGGAACAGTTATTCCACAGCCCGGAGGGAAGCGGACGAGCCGGAATTTCTCTGCGGACTTGTGGGCGATGCCTTCTGCGGCGCGCCTGTCACCGCCGTGATCCGCAATACTGATATCCGTTCCGCGGATTACGATAACCTGAAAAATACACCGCGACCCGGACACGCGGATTATACCGCTTCCGTCAAATACGGCGGTTTCCAGGACAGCGCCGGCGGCGGCCACTTTTCAGGCAGGCTCACCGCTCCCCTGTGCATAGCCGGCGGCATCTGCCTGCAGCTTCTCAGCAGAGAAGGCATACACGTTTTTGCCCGCATCGCCGCCATCGGCAACATCTGCGACAGAGGGAAGCTCACTTCATCCCTCGCGGATAAGGCCTTCCCGGTGGTCGACGACGAACAGGGAGAAAAGATGCAGGCCCTCATCGCTGAGAAGAAGGCGGAGGGCGACAGCGTGGGCGGCATCGTGGAATGCGTGGCGACAGGTCTTCCCGCAGGACTCGGCGACCCGATGTTCGGCGGCATCGAAAACCGGATCGCGCAGATCGTATTCGGCATCCCGGCTGTTAAGGGACTTGAATTCGGCGCAGGCTTCCGGGCTGCGGAAATGACAGGAAGCGCCTGCAACGATCCATTTATCATGGATAACGGCATTATCCGTACAGTGTCCAACAACGCCGGCGGGATACTCGGCGGCATCACGAACGGCATGCCGGTCACATTCCGCGCGGCGTTCAAACCCACTCCTTCCATCGCAAAGCCGCAGAGGAGCGTCGACCTTCAGGAAAAAACGGAGACTATGATCACAGTATCCGGCAGGCATGATCCATGCATCGTACCGCGCGCAGTGCCCGTAACGGAAGCGGCCGCCGCCATCGCGTTATATGACTCACTACTTGCAAGAAGGAGAGAGCTGAATGGATAAACAGGATTACAGGAATCAGATCGACAGGATCGATGAGCAGATCGTAAAGCTGTTCACCGAAAGAATGGGTATCGCCGCGAAGATCGGGGACATCAAAAAAGAAAACAACCTCCCTATCCTCGACGCGAAGAGGGAACGCGAAAAACTGGCCGCCGTTACAGAAATGACCCCGGATGAGCTCAAGGATTATACGCCGCTCCTTTACTCCATGCTCTTTGACCTGAGCAGGAGCTACCAGGCGCGCCGCAGCGGATATCACACCGCGCTGACCGGGAAGATCCAGGATGCCATCCGCGATACGCCGCAGCTCTTTCCGGAATTTGCCTCCGTCGCCTGCCAGGGCGTGGAAGGCGCTAACTCGCAGTTCGCCTGCGATAAAATGTTCCGGCATGCCAACATCATGTACTTCAACAGCTTTGACGCCGTCTTCACATCGATTGAAAAGGGCCTGTGCCGCTACGGCGTCATCCCGGTTGAAAACAGCACTGCCGGCAGCGTCAACACCGTATATGACCTGATGATGAACCATAAATTCTATATCGTCCGCAGTCTGCGCCTCAAAGTGGATCATAACCTGCTGGTAAAGCCCGGCACAAAGCTGGAGGATATCCGGGAGATCTACTCACACGAGCAGGCCCTGAGCCAGTGCTCTGATTACCTGTCGACCCTGAAGGGCGTCCGGCTGATCCCCTACGAGAATACGGCCACAGCTGCCAAGATGGTAGCTGAATCCGGCAGGAGCGATATCGCAGCGATTGCCTCCCGTCCCTGCATGAAATACTACGCCCTGGACTGCCTGAAGGAATCCATACAGAATACCGACAACAACTTCACCCGCTTCATCTGCATTTCAAAGGACCTTCAGGTCTTTCCCGGCGCCGATAGGACCAGCCTTATGCTGACCCTGCCGCACGAGGCCGGATCCCTGTACAAGTTCCTTGCCAAGCTGTACGCTCTCGATATCAACCTGATCAAGCTTGAAAGCCGACCGCTGCCGAACAGGCCGTTTGAGTTCATGTTCTACTTTGATTTTGATACGCCTGTCTATTCACCGCGGCTCCAGCAGCTGATCGGCGAGCTGCCTGATATCTGCGAAAGCTTCACCTACCTGGGCAGCTATTCCGAGGTAGTCTGATGGAGATCCGCAGCGGCCTCCTGGGCAGAAAGCTCGGGCACAGTTATTCCCCGCAGATCCACGCAATGCTTGGCAGCTACGAATATCCCCTGTACGAGATGGAGGAAGAGAAGATCGAAATCTTCCTGCGGAGCGGGAACTGGACCGGCATTAACGTGACGATACCCTACAAAAAGACCGTCTTCCCCTATATGACGGAAGTGAGCGAGGCATCGCGCCGCATCGGCAGCGTGAACACCGTTATCCGCAGGCCTGATGGTTCCCTTTACGGCGATATCACGGATGTTTACGGTTTTACCGCCATGGTTATGCATACCGGCATAGAGGTAAAGGGAAGGAAGACGCTTGTGCTCGGGAATGGCGGCGCGGCGGCAGCTGTCAAGGCAGCCCTCGAGGATCTCGGCGCAAGACCTGTGATCATAAGCCGCAGGGGGGAAGACAATTACACAAACCTGGACCGCCACGCGGACGCAGGCATCATCGTAAATACCACCCCGCTCGGCATGTACCCGAATACAGGCGAAACCGCGGTGGACCTACGCGATTTCCCACACCTTGAGGGAGTCCTTGACATCATCTATAACCCGGCGAAAACCAAGCTGCTCCTGCAGGCAGAAGAGATGGGCATACCCTGTGGAAACGGGCTGTACATGCTGGTCGCGCAGGCAAAACGTTCCAGCGAGCTCTTTACCGGAAAAGCGATCCCCGACAGTGAAACGGACCGGATCTACCGGGCCCTGTCTGCATCCATGCAGAATATCGTGCTGATCGGCATGCCCGGCTGCGGAAAATCCACCGCTGCCGCCAATATCTCACGTCTGACAGGAAGGCCTTCCTTCGATTCGGATGAGATAACGGAAAAGCGCGCAGGCCTGAAACCTTCAGAAATGATACCTGCCCTTGGCGAAAAGGCCTTCCGGGATCTTGAGCATGCTGTGCTTGAAGACCTGGGCAAATTATCCGGCGCAGTCATCGCGACAGGAGGCGGCGCAGTCGTCCGGCCGGAAAACTACGCGCCGCTCCACCAGAACGGCGTCATCATATGGCTGCAAAGGCCGCTGGCCGAACTTTCATATGAAGGCAGGCCGCTGTCCCTCACGGTCGGCGTTGAGAAACTTTATGAGAAAAGGGAAGCGCTTTATGCGAGCTTTGCCGATGCCGCCGTCAAGATCACAGGTACGCCGGAGGACACGGCCAAAGCAGTCATACAAACCGCACAGGATTTGTTTTCAGAGGGATCAATATGAAGATACTCATCATAAACGGGCCAAACATCAACATGCTCGGTATACGGGAACCGGACGTATACGGCAAGCAGGATTATGCCGCTCTTGTGGAATTCATAAGCAAAACGGCTGAGGAAGAAAATGTTGAAGCAGAGTTCTTTCAGTCCAACCATGAAGGTGCCATTGTGGATTCGATCCAGCAGGCTTACGGCGTCTTTGACGGGATCATCATTAACCCTGCAGCCTACACCCACACCAGCATTGCCATACTCGATGCGCTCAAGGCCGTAGCCATACCCGCCGTTGAGGTACACCTATCCGATGTTTCCAAACGGGAATCCTTCCGTCAGGTATCCTACGCCGGCATAGCCTGCGTAAAGACCTATATGGGCCTGGGATTCGAGGGATACAGGCAGGCACTGCTGTTCCTGAAAGATTACCTGAAAAACTGCTGAGTGGACATTTGACTGACTTGGACTTTGCAATTATTCAGTATGGTACATCGCTTGCAGCATTGAACTGGCGCAGTTGTCAAATGATCTGTTATTATTTTCATTCCTAAAATGTCAGTATGAATTATTGACTTTTGGGTCGCCGGTGTTATAATATGCATTGTTAAGATTTCCAAAAGGAAATCTGATTAATCTTAAGAAAGAAGGCATATCCCGTGAAGAAAGTCAGTCTTGTGCTTGCTTTGGTCATGCTGTTCTCCGTACTTGGCGGAGCTGCGCTCGCAGAAGGCGAACGTGAGAAGGTAGAATTCTGGTATCTCTGGTCCGGTATTGAAGCCGAGATGCTCGAAGACACTATCGCCAGTTACAATGCGTCTCAGGACAAATATGAAGTCATCGGTCTGTCTGTACCCGATGAATCTAAGATCAAGGTTTCCTATGGCTCGGGAGACGGTCCGGATATCACTGATTCCTTCTCCAGCGCTGTAAGCACCTATTACGATCAGGGTATCCTCATGAATCTGAATGAATACATCGAAGCTGCCAATTATGATCTTTCCGTGTTCCCGGATGCCATGATTGACTGCTGCACAGTCGATGGCAATGTAGTTGCTCTGCCGATCAACGTCATGAATTACATGATGTATTATAACGTTGACATGTTTAAGGATGCAGGCCTCGAACCGCCCACGACCATAGATGAACTCCTCGACATCGCGGAAAAGATGACTGTCATGAACGGAGATACAATGGAAGTCCTCGGATTCCCGGTATATCCTTATGCTTACTATCTTGATGCGGCTGTCTATGCCTGTGGCGGATCCTATACCCAGGATGGAGAAACCCTGAACGTCGATAATGAAGGATTCCGCAAGGCTGTCGAAATCCTCAAAGCCTATTATGACAAGTATGGCTATGATACCATCTCTGCTTTCCAGACGGCCGGTTCCTGGTTGGATGCAACCGATCCCTTCATCAACGGCAAGCAGGCACTCCGTTATGACGGTTCCTGGCTGGTTGATTTCATTAACAATTATGCGCCGGATCTGAACTACGAAGCACTTCCGATCCCGACGATGACCGCCGATGATGCGTCGGTAGCCGTTATCTCTTCCTCCATCTTCTACATCCCTTACTCCGCTAAATGCCCGGACGGCGCGTTCGACTTTATGGCATACCTGGTAGGGCCTGAAGGTGCGAAGGGCTTCCTGACCGCTTCCTGCAATGTGCCTGCTCATGCAGGTCTCTATGCTGATCCGGATATGGCTGCTATCAAGTGCTTCCCTGAGTTCTTTGCAGCCATTGAGGGCGGCACTGCCGTACTCCCGACCTTCCCGAATTGGAGCCAGTGCTCGAGCCTGATCAGCGATGCTGTTGAGCAGGTTGTAGTAGGCAACTTCACTGTCGATCAGTGTGTTGAATACATCATGACCGAGTACGAGAATCTGTACTGATCCTGAGCAGTGCCAGTATCATCTGTCAATACAGGCGGATTGAATGGCAAAAGCAGTATAGGGCCGGGCAGTCAGAAACTGCGCGGCCCTGTACTTTATGGTATAGAAAAGGAGGAGGTTGCATGGCTATAGCCGACATAACGACCAGGAAGAGTAAAAAGCAGTTAGCATATAAACTGCAGCGTAATCTTTGGGGCCTGGCGTTTTCTGTTCCATGGATAGTCGGCTTTTTGTGGCTGACCCTGATCCCCACAATCCAATCAGCCTACTACAGCTTTACGGATTATTCCATCACCAAAGGCGGGAAATGGGTCGGTTGGAAGAATTATATCTACCTTTTTACAAAAGACCGCCTTTTCTCCAAAGCCGTCACTAATACGCTGTATATTACATTTATCGGTCTTGCGGCTACCCTTGTAACAGCTCTGATCATTGCCCTGCTCCTCAATACAAAGATCCGCTTCCGCCCGATATTTCGAACAATATTCTATATTCCTTCAATACTGCCTACAGTAGCTTCGAGCCTTGTATGGATGTGGCTTCTCAATTCCAAATACGGTCTGATCAACAGCATGCTCAATGCATTAGGAATAGGTTCCGTAAACTGGCTGGGCGATGCAAATTGGACAAAACCTGCACTCATCATGATGGGTACATGGGGCTGTGGAAACGTGATGATCATCTTTCTCGCAGCCCTTGGAGATGTCCCCATATCGCTGTATGAAGCCGCAGAGATTGACGGAGCGGGCAGCATGTCCAAATTCAGGCACATCACGCTGCCATCCCTGTCTCCCACGATACTCTTCCAGCTAATTACCGGTATCATCAGCGGTTTCCAGTATTTTACTCAGGCTTATATCATCTCGAACGCCGGAGGAGCCGAACAGAGGACCTTCGGACCGGAGAACAGCATGCTATTCTATGCCGGATATATGTATAACCGCGGCTTTGGGCAGTTCCAGATGGGCCTTGCCTGCGCGATGGCATGGTTACTCTTCCTTCTGGCTGCAATCGTTACTGCCGTTATACTCAAATCTTCCAGGCACTGGGTTTACTACGGAGGCGAATAGATATGGCTGCCGCAAAAAAAATATCACCCAGGAAGATTGCCAAACGCACACTCCTTTACACTGTGGTCATCTTTCTCAGTCTGATCTATATCATACCGCTTATATGGATGTTGTCAACCTCACTTAAGGTATATACCCAGGTATTCGTTTATCCGCCGGTATGGATCCCGAACCCGATCGTCTGGGAAAATTACCATGAAGCTCTGACAAAGATCGATTATCTGGGATACACAATCAATACATTGATTATTTCTCTGTCCTGCATGGTCGGTGCTATGATATCCTGCTCAATGGTTGCTTTCTCACTGACAAAGATAGACTGGTTTGGCAAGAAGATCATATTCCCCATCGTACTTGCAACCATGATGCTGCCCTACCAGGTCACTATGATCCCAGTCTACATCATTTGGCGTAAAATGGGACTCACCGGGACATATTGGCCGCTGATCATACCCTCTTTCCTGGGTGGTTCCTATTATGTATTCCTGCTGCGCCAGTTCGCAATGACGGTGCCGAATTCGCTTTTTGAAGCTGCCACCATTGATGGAGCAAACCCGGGAAAACAGTATCTGACAATTATGCTCCCTCTCATAAGGCCTGCCATCACAACAGTCGGTGTTTTTACCTTTTTGGGAAACTGGTCAGATTTCCTTGGGCCGCTTATTTATATCAACCGGGCGAAGGACTACACTCTCACACTTGGTCTGTATGCTTTTGTCAATGAGCACTCGGTCGACTGGCACCTTATGATGGCAGCCTCCATGGTTTTTGTCATCCCTGTCATCATCATATTCTTCTTCGCTCAGAAGCAATTCATCGAGGGCATTACGCTAACCGGTATCAAAGGGTGACGGGAAAATACTTTGGCAGTACACGGCGCCGCATACGCAATAACATGCGGCGCTGTGTTTTTCATGTTGCAAACAACGAATCCAAGCATAAGTATTGACTTTTTCCTTTTTCTATATAAAATCATATTAGTAGCACCGGATATGAGGCTGGTATATCCGTTGACATGCCGATTATTCAGAGACCGGTCCAGATTTCAGAAACCGCTCATCTGCGTAAATGTGTCAGTCCCGTACCGTTTCCACCCTCGCTGGCCGGCACCTGCTTTCGACAGAAACGACGGGGAAACGAAAAGGAGAAATGCGACATGACTTTTTTCATGCGAAAAACACTGATCTTATTCCTGGCAGCGCTCCTTCTGCTGCCCGTTGTTCAAGTCCGCGGAGAAGGTGAAAATATGTCTGTTGATCTGCCTCACGTAACGGGGACATTCATCCAGCCGAACGCATTTACCACTTACAGCGTTAAAAACTGGGAGAAACATTTCGATTATCTGCTGGAAGCCGGCATTGACACGCTGATCATACAGTGGATCGCGGAAACACCGCAGGGCAAACTTCTGCACATATATTATCCTACTGAACATAAATTCGAGAAAAATCCCGGATACGTGTCATCTTCCCGCTTTCTTCCGAATCTTCTCGAGGCTGCCAGGAATAAAAACATGAAGGTATATATCGGCCTCAACATAGCGGATGAATGGTGGGTACACACCTGCCTGCTGGAGGAATGGAACCAGCTGCAGGCAAGGATCGGAGAAGAACTCGCCCGTGATATCTGGGAAAAGTACAAAGCCGATTATCCCGATACCCTGGTCGGCTGGTACTTCCCCTGGGAGATGTTCAACGGAATGCTGGGGCAGGAAGAAAAAGCCGCTTCCTTCCTGAACCTGTACCTGCACAGCCTTACCGAGCTTGATCCCTCCATGCCGCTGATGCTCTCGCCATTCATCCGTTCCATCGGCGGCAGCCCCGAAACAGCGGAAGCAGAATGGAGAAAAGTATTCGAATATACCGATTTCAGGCCTGGCGATATCTTTTGTTGTCAGGATGCTGTTGGTGCCGGTCACATAACAATCGATCAGCTGGACTCCTATTTCGCATCTCTCAAAAGAGCGGCTGATACGAAAGAGGGCCTCCTTTTCTGGGCGAACTCGGAATGCTTCAATTCAAATCTCACGCCGGCAGATGTGACAAGGTTCATCCGTCAGATGCAGATCGCCTCTCCCTATGTTTCCGGCTTTGTCACATTTGCGTATTCACACTATTATTCACCGGATTATACGCATAATGATACCTATCACAGCCAATACCTCGATTATATCCACGGGCAGCCTTGACGCGAAGTTCCCGAGGACCCTATAATACACATGAGCAGGTTCAAAGGAGGAAGCATGAACACGCACAGGAGAAAAATGGCCGCTCCTATCCTGATAACTGTCTTTATGGTCATATACTACATTGTTTTCTTTGTGCTGATTGTATCTTATCTGGAAAGCATGCTTCTCAAGATACTGCTCGGGATCATTCCGGCAGTTCTGGCAGGCTTTATGGTTTATGTCTGTATCGAACGGATCAAGGAGATCGAAGGAGGAGAAGAAGATGATCTTGGTAAATACTGATTACATCACCGGCAGGAACCTGGAAATGCTTGGCCTGGTCAAGGGCAGCACCATCCAATCCAAAAACGCAGTAAAGGATATCTCACAAGCTTTCAAGACCCTCGTCGGAGGCGAGCTCAAAGCTTATACGCAAATGATGGACGAAGCCCGTGCCCTCGCCACCAAACGCATGGTAGCCGAAGCCGAGAAGCTCGGCGCGGACGCAATCGTCAACATTCGGTATTCCGGCTCTGCGGTGATGCAGGGGGCTGCGGAGGTCATCGCTTACGGTACGGCCGTAAAATTCATCTGATAAAACAAAGGAGCAGGCCATCATGCCTGCTCTTCTGTTTACTCGATTTTATCGGCTGATCCATTTGCTCTGATATCCGACATTTCAGCTCAGCTCTTCGACAAGGGCTTCGATCTGCGCGAGGCTCGCCTCGTTCAAGGCCGAAACGATCCTTACGGTCGTTTCAGTCCAGGCAATATCTTTGCAGCCTTCCAGCATGCCCTTCATGACCTTGCCCGCCATCGGTGCCCAGGAGCCGTTCTCGATCAGGGCGACCGTTCTCTTCTGGAAGCCGCGCTCGCAAAGTGCTTCGATAAATGTTTCCATCCGCGGAAAAAGGCCAGCGTTGTAGGTAGTGGAGGCCAGCACGAGCTTCGACATCCTGAAGGCCTGCGCAACGGCTTCCGACAGGTCACTGCGGGCGAGATCATACAGGAGGACATTGCAGCCCTTCGCGGCAAGCATGCCGCGGAGCGTCTCCGCCGCCTCCCTGGTATGCCCGTATACGGAAGTATAGGCGATCAGCACGCCTTCCTCCTCGGGCTTGTAGGAAGACCAGGTATCGTAAAGGCTGACATAGCGGTCTATATCCCCGGTAAGCGCCGGCCCGTGCAGCGGGCAGATGACGGCGATATCCAGAGCCGCGCATTTTTTCAGGACGGCCTGTACCTGCACGCCGTATTTGCCGACGATGCCGATATAGTATCGCCTCGCCTCATCCTCCCAGGGAGCGCCGTCGTCCGGTGTGCCGAACCTGCCGAAAGCGTCCGCGCTGAACAGCGCCTTATCGGCGGCGTCATACGTCATAATGACCTCCGGCCAGTGCACCATGGGTGCCGTAAGGAAGCTGAGCATATGCCTGCCGAGCTCCAGCTTCGCGCCTTCGCCCACAACCAGCCTCCTGTCTGCGTAATCCGTGCCGAAGAAATTCTTCATCATGCGGAAGGCCTGCGCTGAGGACACGATGACGGCACCGGGATATTTCTCCGCAAAAGAC
>DBXA01000131.1:27226-45122 GCA_002309235.1 Christensenella sp. UBA1224
CCCAGCGTCGTCTCCAGCTTCGCGAACCATTCCCCGCCGAAATGCCTCTCCATGGTATCCATGACGGCGATCTTTTCGTCGCGGATCACATAGGAATTATAGGCCATGCCGCCCGGTATCGGGAACTGGCTCTCAAAAAGATCCGTCTCCCGGTCATTAACGCCGATATAGATGATATCATCCGTGATCTTCATTTAAACTTGCCTCCGATCTTATACAGCCTTTGATCTCAGTGTATAAAAAGCTCTGACTTTAAGATATCCCTGAACATGGACATGGCCAGGGTACGTATCTCGGCTTCCGACATTTTGTCATTCATACAAATATAGAATAATCCAAGAAGACCGTGGCAGATAAACGCTGCCGTCTGACGCGGCGCATATTTCACCAACAGATTCTTATGGCGCTTCATGTAATCATCCACAGTATTGAATACGTGGTTATAAAACTCAGAGAAGAGGTAGGGGTTCTCTTCCGGTCTTGTATGGGCAAAGAAATTCCTGTTGCCGAAGTAGACATCCGCAATGCATTCCATCAGGTTCTCGTAGCCGATCCTGCCGTCATTATCAGGATTGTTCTTTTGCTGCATGCGGTGATAACCCTCGTCCGCTTCATGGATATAATCCGCGAACATCTCCCTGACGAGCGTATATTTGCTGTCATAATGTGTATAGAACGTTACACGGCTGATATAGCCCTCACGGCAGATACCGGCTACTGTGATCCTCTCAAAAGGCATCTGATCCAGCATCCGTATAAGCGTATCCTTGATCGTCCTTTTCGTCCTGATGATGCGCTTGTCTTCCATCATCGCCACTCTCTTTCCATAAGGGCACGCACCCTTTTATTTCTATATCTGCAGGATTCCACGAGGCACATCTTCATGATCCGTGCGGCGCCTGCAGCATGCTGTGCTTTTCCGATCATCAAAAGACACCTTGTAAGCTATTATAACAGATGTTTAGTTAAATTCTCTTCATCTGCCTGTTGCGTATCGATGAAGGCCTTGACATACAGCACCGAGGGAATGAAAATGCTCCGAAGCGTTTGACCCGCTCCGGAGTATCTGATCAACTATTCAGGAAATATCAGGCAATTCAACCCTGTGTAAATGCATTGGAGTCAGCGATCGGCTCAAAACCAGACGGCACGGTATCCCCGAAATCGCTGCATAGTATATCATCATCTCATACCCATTGGAGCATGACATGTATTCCGTCCGATACCGCCCATCTATTGGAATACCATCATCCCCGGGATGACAGACAGTTGACCGGATAAATCATCCAAGATCAATCCGAACCCTTTTTCATGTGTACATCCACCTGCGGATAGGGTATCTCAATATTTTCCCGGTCAAAATACTTTTTTACGCGTTCATTGAGATCAAAATAGGTCGACCAGTAATCCGGCGTATTGCACCAAACCTTGAGGGCAAAATCAAGGCTGCTCTCATTGTGCTTGACAAGCCCTATCACCGGTGCAGGCTCCGCAAGAGAGGCCGGAGAATCCTGAGCCGCCTGCAAAAGAACTGTTTTTACCTTATCGATATCGGAATCATAGGCGACCGAGAAAGTCAGGTCAACGCGCCTTGTCTTCTGAGCGGTGTAATTTACGATCGCCGTGTTGATCAGGCTGCTGTTGGGCAGCACAACGCCTTTATTATCAAAGGTGTTGAGCTTTGTATACAATATGGATACCCCACAGACTGTTCCCTCAAGCGGCTCCGCCCGAATGTAATCCCCGACCTGAAAGGGTTTGAGCACCAGCAGCAATATGCCTCCGATGAAATTGGAGAGCACCCCCTGCAGCGCCAGTGAAATGGCAACAGAAGCGGAAGCCAGTATCGTAACAAAGGATGTGAGCGGCACGCCCCAAATGCTCGCCACTGTAAGGAAGAGCACGACATACATGAGGATACGCAAAAAAGCCCTCAGATAGCCGATGAGCCCGGGATCGAGCCGCTTGATCTTGCCGCTTTTCCCGGTGATCAGTTTATTGATAAAGTGGATGAGCACCAGTCCGAGGACCAGTATGATGAGTCCCCATAAAAGCTTCATCCCGCCGGCTGTCAATTCCCTGACGATCAAATTCCACATATCTTCCATGCAGAGCCCTCCCGTTTCGCGTCCGGTCACCATATACGCCATTCTTCCGCTTACTCAGCAGACGAAAGACCACTGCCGGAAACACAGTCTCCGGCAGTGCATACGATCCCCGCGTTTATTCGTATTCAACCAGCATTTCGATCTCACACGCGATCCCGCCCGGAGTAGCGTTTACGCCTATCGCCGTACGGGCAGGCAGACCCTTCTCCTCTCCGAGTACCGACAGCAGCAAATTGGAACCGCCGTTCACTACCTGAGGCTGTTGGGTGAAATCATCCGCACTGTTTACAAAGCCCAGCACCTTTACACACCTTTTGATGCGGTTGAGCCCGCCGTCCGCCTCTCCGCCAAGATAGGCATCGAGATTCGCCAGCAGGTTCAGCATGCAGTTATATGCCGCCTTCTGTCCCTGCTCCAGAGTAAGGTCCCTGCCTACTTTACCGATCACATTGCTCCCGTCGCTGAGTGCCGGTCCGCAGCCGGAGCAGTACAAAAGCTTCGTGCCGAATTCCATCACAGGCGTATAGACGCCTCCTTTGGGCGGCGGGGAGGGTAGAGTGATCTTCATTTCTCTCAGTTTCTCATAAACATCTGCCATGCGTTCATGCCTTCTTTCTTTTTAAATTCATACCGTTTCTTACACCGGTATACCGATCATGGTCAATAGCGACTGTTCCGTTAACGAGGCACCATTCCAGCCCTGTCGCGAGCCTGGCCGGGTCCTCATAGGTCGCATTGTCCCGGAAAAGTGCCGGGTCAAACACCAGGAGATCCGCATGATTTCCCCTGGCGATGATACCCCTCCCCGCAAGACCCATGCGCTGCGCAGGCTGTCCTGTCATACGCCGGATCGCCTCCTCCAGCGTATACAAGCCGCGTTCCATCACGTATTCCCGTATCACTTTGGGAAATGCGCCGTACATCCTGGGGTGCGGGGTATCGGTTTTGGCGTAGATGGAATCGGAAATGATGCTGGAATACGGAAGCCGCGCGATGGTATCGATATCATCCTGACACATTGACATATTGATGATGGCTGTTTTCCCATGCTCTGTGTGCATGAGGTATGCAGCAAGAGCAGGCGCATCCTCAAAACCGAATTCCGCTGCCGCCTGCGTCACGGTCTTTCCGCGAAAACGTTCATTTCCGGGCTGCACGCCGCTTATGATGATCCTGTCCCAGCCGAGTGTCACGCAGAAATTGTCCCAGTCATCATACAGCACACGGGAAGCCTTTCGAAACGCCTCTACGCCCTCCGGTGTCCCAAGCCTCTGAAGGGCTTTATCCATATCGCCCGCCACGAATACCGGCGGAAGCATGGTCGTAAGCGAAGTGCTGCCGCCGTCATAGGGATAAAGATCACAGGTGACATCCTGGCCTTTTGCCCGGGCCTCCTCAATGCAGTCGATCGCTTTGTATATCTCCCTGTGCCAGTTTTTCATGCCGCAGCTCTTGAAATGGCTGATCTCCAGTGCACACCCGCTCATCTCTGCGATCTGTATGACTTCCTTCACGCTTTCGACAAGGCTGTCTCCTTCGCCGCGGATATGCGCGGTAATAAGGCCTCCCCTTCGTCCGACAGGTTCCAGTATACGGGCAAACTCTTCCCTGGTAGAATAGCACTCCGGCAAATACATGATGCCCAAGGAGACCCCCACGGCGCCTTCTTCCATCGCGTCTTCTATGAGCGCGCGCGCTTTGGCAAGCTCCTCCTGCGTGTAGGGGGTATCTGAAAAGCCCTTGACGCATATCTTCACCGTACCGGTCCCGACCATAGAAGCCGTATTGAGCGGGAGCAGCGCATGATCAAGCGCCTCCATGTACTCACGGTAGGTCACAGGCCCGCCCGACGCGATTGGACCGAGTACCGGCTCCTGAAAGGAATAATATGCCCTCGCTGCGCCTTCCTCGGCAGGTCGAGGCGTCATACTGATACCGCAATTCCCGGAAACGGCGGTCGTGATCCCCTGGGCCAGCTCAATGCGGCCGAAATCCGGATCATTCAGAGGCTTTGCATCGTGGTGACGGTGGATATCCACAAAGCCCGGACAAACAACTTTGCCGGAAGCATCGATCAGGGTATCCGCCTGGAACGCGCCTGAAGGCACGACTTCGGCGATCATACCTTCCTTTATGAATACATCCGCCCGTTTTCCGGGAGCTCCTGTACCATCTATCACCAGCCCGTTTCTGATGAGGATCGATTCCATGTCATTCCCTCCCGATCAGATGGTGATCTTCCTGTTGCGTGCCGTTACAGTCCACCATTCCTTCAGATGTCCGCCTTCCACCGCCGGCACCTCCGGATAGAGCGGCGCGCAGGGGCAGATATGCGCGGGGATCGCGAATAATTCCGTACCGATCGGCGGGATATCTCCGATATGCTCTTTCGGCACCTCCACGACCCAGTGTTCCTCATTATGGACCACTGTATGACAATACTCCATTCCAACGATCCTGGCCCGTTCATAAGGCGGATCAGAGGCAACTGCCTTTGTACCCATATCCATGGTAAAGCGGTTCTCCATCGGCCTTGAAACGACACGCGTCATAATGGCAGCTGCCGGTGAAAAATCAAGATCCGGGAAGCTGTCAGAATACCCCATATCCCCTATCACACAGGTACCGGGGCTCAGATATTCACCCGTCAGCCTGGCATGGCAGGGAAAAGAAGGGGTCCCTCCCATGATCAGCACACGGCAGTCCAACCCCTGTGCCAAGAGCTGCCCCTTTGCGATCTCGATGGCAGAATCGACCTTTTCCGTCTCCTCCAGACGAGTTTGCGGGTCTTTTTCATGCCGATGGCCGTCATAACAATGCATGCCTGCCATGTGAATGCCTGGCAGTCTGTCCCAAGCCTCAAAGCGATCCCGTACATTCTCTATAGGCACACCGGTCCTGTGCTGGCCCATATCGACATCCGCCAGCATGTTCACACACACACTTTCCGCTGCCGCGGCAGCGCCGAGCATCGCGACCTGTTCCGCATCATCCCCGATCGTGTAAAAGGTGACGTACGGATACGCCTTCATGAGCTTTACGAAGCGCGCTGTGTTCGGCCCGACCATCGGGTAGGCCACGCACACTTTTTTCACGCCGGCGCGGGCGCACATCTCCGCCTCCGCGATGGTGGCGCACTTGCATTTGTCGATACCCATGGAAAGGAGCATCTCCACCACCTTTTCCATCTTATGCGTCTTGATGTGGGGCCAGAGCCGCTCCACACCGCCCGCCAGGGCGATCATCTTTCCGATGTTCGTCCGGATCATTTCCGGATAGTATACCAGCTGAGGTGTAATGACCTGCGCCTGTTCCTCGAAATCATAGATCGTCTTCATACTGCCTCCGCTCAGGCTTTGTTTGCCGGTTGATTCCATCGCACAGGTTTATTATAGCGAAGGAAGACAAGCCGCGAAAGCCCTTTCCGAAAAAAAAGACGGCAGACAGGGCTTGCCGCAGAAATACGGGGACCGCCAAACGATCCGGTTACACATGGACAAATGAGAAAAACGGCATTTCGGAAAGCAGGAAAGTTCAGCATTGCAGCTTTCAGCTATTGCAGATCTATATACCGCAAGCTGCAGTCTGCCGTACGCAAAAAACGGCACCTACCGCCATATACCAAAGGGTATACGCTGGCACCGTTTTCGCCCGAACAGGAGCCGCTTTATTCGATATTCAGAATATCCGAAAAACCGGTCACCTCAAATATCTCATTGATGACTTCGCCTACATTGATGATCTTCATCTCGCCCTGTTTGTTCATGATCTTCTGGGCGGAAAGAAGCACTCTCAAGCCGGCTGAAGAGATATACTCCAACGCAGCCATATCCAGCGTCAGTTCCGTCACACCTGTCAGAGACTCTCTGAGGGATGCTTCCAGCTCCGGAGCGGTCGTCGTATCCAGCCTGCCCTCCAGCTGCACCGTCAGACTGCCGTTTCCCGTTTCTTTCTTGATCTTAAGCATACTGTTTCCTCCGATCCTATTCTATGTTTTTCCTGATGATCGTCTTTTACTTACCATTTCCCGCTATGCTGCGGCTTCTTGCAAGGCGGTCTTGCCAAAGCCCTGCGCTTCAGATCTTCTTACGGATGCGCAGTATGTTCTGTCCATCCCTATACGCATACTCCACATCATCCATGATCTTTTTCACGAGGAAAATGCCCAGCCCCCCTATCGGCCTTTCCTCAGCAGAAAGCGTCGTATCCGGTTCCTTCAACTCCAGCGGATCATAAGCCTTGCCACGGTCCATAAACGTGATGACCGCAGCATGAGGGTCGCTCTCCGTCTCCAGGCGGATGACCGCCTCCCCGATCTCCGGTGTATAAGCATATCGGGCGATATTGCTGAAGATCTCATCAACGGCGATATCAATCTGCATTTGTGCCTTTACCGGGCACTCGATCTCCTCCAGCCAGGCGTTGATATAATCCGTGACAGCTTCCATGTTACCGATCACCGCATCAATCGTAAGCTCTTTCACATCATCGCCTGCCTTTCCGATGATCCATTCCCGCAAGTGTGAAGCTATATCATGTCGTTATACTGTCATTATGCTGCGATAAGAAACTTCAGAACCCGCATCTGTCGGTGTTTCAGTGCAGTCTCTTTCTTCTCACGCCCTCAAGAGCTTTCTTTCCATTTTTTCCGTTAAGTCGCGGAAACTCTTATCATACTGTTCCTTCGAAAGAGCTCCCGTATCCAGAAATGTCTTGAGAAGAGCCTTCTGCTTGAGGAAGAGCCGGAGATTCTTTTCCTCATAGGAAAGCAATTCCCACGGCTTTTGTTCCGTCTCCATCGCCATATATAACCTCCACGGCAGATCAGCCGACAATCCTGACGGTCTGTCTCGACTATCCCTAACCGGGCACTATATCTGCATACTCTAAGTATACAACATTTGGCATTTCTCTTCCATAGGTATTGCAAACTATTTTTTGCTTGTGCAGTAAATACTCCCGAAAGGTGAGCATCCTGCCATGGCGGATGCTTATCAGACCTCTTCAGGATAAAGCCGCTTCCGATCATGGAATTGATGGCCCCACTTACCGTATATTTCCTGTAACTGCAATTAGGGATTCGCTTGCAGGTCTCTTCATCAAAAAGTCCGGCACAGTCCATTAAACGTGTATACGTTCCGTCCGGCTTTAAGAATTATCGTTTTACCGCCGACCGCTAAATCCGCCTGCATCCCGTCAGGGATATCCGCAGTGATTTCTGTTCCCGTCAATGTTTTCCTGTATGAGACTGCAAGCTTCCCCAGCGGTGTTTTGATATGACCTTCCGCCTGAGGCAGCCAGTCCGTGAAACCGGGCTCGATCCGTACCTTTCGCCAGCCCGCGCTGCCTTCGACCTGTCTGAAGCCTAAAGCATCATAGAACAGCTGCTTTGCGGCAGCCCCAAACATGGGATGATTGAGCGAGCGCTGGTATTCGCAATCCGACCAGTACTCCCATAGAGTCGACGCACCGGCATGCATCATGGAGCCGAAGGAATTGGGCTTTTCACTGGAAAGCAGGCGATATTCCAGGTCATACCTGCCCTTTTCACCCAGCAGGCGCGTCACGATCTCCGTACCGAATATCCCCGTATCATAGGTGCCCAATTCTTCATAATGCCGCAGAAAGTGATCCAGCGTCACATCATCCCCCAGACCTATATCCAGAGCGAACGCATTCGCGCCTTGGATATTTCCCGCAAAATCATGTGTTTCGGGATCATAATAATGCCGGATGACGGCATTGCAGGCGGCTGTCCTGCGCCTTTTCCACGATCCATCCCACGGCTTCCCGAGTATCCTGTCGATCTCTGCCATGTCATCCAATGCTTTCACCTTGAAATATGTGTTGACGTATGGCTCCGGCAGCCTGATCGGATCCGGGGTACACCAATCCCCAAGGCACCATTCACCCTGTCTGTCGCTCACGACCAGATCATCCTCACTGTGGGCATCCAAATACTCCAGATACTTTACCATACCTCCATACATCTCTTCCAGAGGCTGTTTGTCTCCGTACTGGCGGTAATAGTTCAGGGGCACCGTAATAATAGCGATGCCCCAGCCTCCGGGCCCGCCGCCGCAGCGCGTATAAGGCGCCGTATACTGCACATGACCCGTCTTCTCATCCTGGCAATCCATGATATCTCTCATCCACTTGCGTACAGTCGTTCTGTAGTCGAGTGCAAGCATCGCGGTTTCGCACGTCAATTGCCCGTCCCCTGTATAGCCCCTTCGTTCAATATGAGGGCAATCCGACGGGATACCGCCATGCAGGTTATCCAGCTGCGTGCGCACATACGCTTCGTACAGCCAGTTGAGCACAGGATCTGCGCTGTGAAAAGATGAGGCTGCCGGTATATCTGCGTGTATAACGGCTGCGCAGACGATTTCCGCATTTCCCTGAACGACAAAATACCGAAAGCCCATCCAGGTGAATTTGGGATGGATGATCCTTCCCTTCCCATCGCTGACGATCTGCCATTTCTGACCGTGTGTATAATTGTGATCCAGCCGGCCGCGCACATCCAGCATCTCACTGAAGCGCACTTCGATCGTATCGCCTTTTTCCGACTTGTCCCGCAGTATCACCCACCCTGTGATATTTTCTCCCAGGTCATATAAAGTCCCCCTGGGGCCATCCCCAAGCCGCATGGGAACGATACTGCGGATAAAACGGTCCGCCGGACAATCCTGCAGCCGGAAATCTGTCTCAAGCGGCGGCAGTATGCGTAACTCATTCCACCCAGAGGCATCTGAAGTCATCCAGTCCGCAGGGCATATATTCAGATCGTGCTTTTCCGTACTGAACAGGTCGCAGATCACCACTTCTCCCTGCCGCCAGCGGGCATCCGGGCCGGAAAGCACCTCCGTCGTATCCCCATGGGCATCGGTCAAAAGCAGTCTGTAGCACAGACGCACTTCTCCATAATTCACAGCTTCATCAAACGACCAGGTCTCTTGCGCAAAAAAACCCGGGCCCAGCGCAGCACCGAGCTCGTTCCTGCCCTCCTTCAAAAAGGGAAGTACGTCATATTTCAGGCAGTAACAGCGATGGTGCAGCTGCTCGTCAAAGGGCTGACCATTGACGCGGATGTCCCGCTGACAATAATCGCTCGTTGCCGGTACGAACAAATCCTCCGAAACACGCTGCCCGTTGAGAAACAGTTCAAAATAACCCAATCCGCAGATCGTGATCTCCGCCCGGACAGCGCTGTGTGCTTCAAACGAAGCCCGAACCACAGGCGTCCTTGTCGATCCGTCAAAGCCAAGCCATTTGGCATCTCCAAACATTTCCCGATGATCCATCATTATCTCCTGTTCCGATCGGCATGATAATCACGCCCGGTATCCGTATCGTTATTTCAAACTGGCAGCACTCTCATGTTTCTTATATGCCTTGCTTTAAAAAATAGTACACCAACAGGAGCAAATTAGCAAGAAAAAAAAAGGATTGCTCAATCGAATCTGAAAAAACCTAAAAGCAAATGATGATACAAAACAGATAATTATGATATTGTAAAGACCTTTAATTCTTAATATACTTTTTATAGAGGAAGGTAATTGATATGATGCATTCAGCAGCTGCAAGGCGCAACAGAAAGCGCCTTCTTAAACAGTATTGGCCAGCGTATCTGCTGGTACTGCCAGTTGTCATTTGGTATCTTACTTTCTGCTATGCTCCTATGGGAGGCATTGCGATCGCTTTCCAGGATTACAAGATCCTGAAAGGCATCTTTCGTAGCAAATTTATTGGCCTGGAAAACTTCAGGGAAATGTTCCGTACTCCTACTTTCCCCCGTGCTATCCGCAATACACTTATCATCAGCATCCTGAACCTCTCCATCGGCTTTCCCGTTCCAATCATATTTGCAATCCTTCTGAACGAGATGACCCAACTTCGATATAAAAAAGCCGTACAGACCATCAGTTACCTCCCGCACTTCATTTCCTGGTCTGTTACCGGTGGCCTAATATACATGCTCCTTTCGCCTTCCACCGGCGCGATAGCAGGCGTAGTACGGGCAATGGGCGGACAGCCGGTCAATTACATCGGCATCAGCAAGTATTTCCGATCGATTGTCGTTGTATCAGCCATCTGGAAGAATATGGGATGGTCCGCAATTATCTACATGTCTGCAATCACAGGTGTGGATGAACAGCTTTACGAAGCCGCTATCATCGATGGAGCCGGTCGTTTTCAGCGCATCTGGCACGTTACGCTGCCAGGGATCCGGCCAGTTATAGCCATACAGCTGATACTTGCTGTTGGAAATATCTTAAACGTCAATTTCAGTCAGATCTTTATCCTGATCAACGATCTGACACTGGATGTCGGCGAGACCATCGATTATTATGTCTACCGTGTGGGCCTTGGCGCAGCCTTTGACTTTGGCTTGGCAACCGCTTCGGGACTCATCAAATCTGTGATCGGGTTTATCCTGATCGTGATTGTAAACGCCATTTCCCGGAAACTGACAGACGGGGAGGGGATCTGGTAATGAGAAGGATGTATACGCATGCCGATAAAGTGTTTCACAGCTGCAACCTGACGTTCATGTCTCTTGTACTGATACTCACCTTATACCCATTCTGGTATGTCATGATAGGATCCGTCTCGACAATGGGCCATCTGATCCGCGGCGGCTTTATCCTTCTGCCGGACGGACTTCACTTTGAAGCTTATCAACAGGTATTCCGAAACGCGCTGATCCCCACCGCTTATCGAAACACATTGTTCATCACGATCGTTGGTACGGCGTTCAGCATGTTCCTGACTATACTGGGGGCATATGTACTCTCACTGAAGAAGCTGCCCGGCAGAACTTTTCTTACCTTCTTTTTCGTTCTGACCATGCTTTTCAGCGGCGGTCTGATCCCTCTGTACCTGGTAGTCCGCAGCATAGGCTTACTGGACAACATCTGGGCGCTTATCATACCGGGTGCCATGAGCACCTACAACATGATACTTCTGCGAAACTTCTTCGAAAGCATACCTGAAGCACTCTTCGAAGCAGCATCCATTGACGGCGAAAGCATATGGGGGTATCTTTTCAGGATTCTCCTGCCCCTCTCCGGCGCGGGACTCGCGACAATTACACTTTTTTACTCGGTAAGCTACTGGAACGCATATTTTGAGAGCCTGATCTACATCCGCAACAGAGACCTGTGGCCTATGCAGACAGTACTCCGTCAAGTGCTTCAGACAGCGCAGATGAATACTATGCTTTATGACGACGCAAGGCAAACCGTCGCAGCCGAAACATTAAAAGATGCAATGATCGTCATCACTGTCGTCCCGATCCTGATGGTCTACCCTTTTATACAGAAATACTTTGTCAAGGGAATCATGATCGGATCCCTGAAGGGATAGAAAAACCATTCTTGTTTCATCAGGTTTCAAAGCAGGCAACTGCTTGAAATAGAATCAAAATATAAGGAGGTTCAGTAACATGTCGAAAATGTGGAAAAGGGCACTTACCATTTTCATGGCAATGATCATGTTGTGCGGATTTGCCCTTCCGGCCGAACTCGGACTTGCCGATGGTGATGAACCGGTAGAGCTCACCATTTTCATGGCTTCTACACGTCCAATGAACGAATGCACAGACCTTACCAGACAGTACGTCAAAGACAACATCGCAGTTGACATGAATATGATTCAAGGCGATTCCACCACCTTTGATCAACAGTTGGCGCTGTATGTCTCCGGCGGGGATATGCCGGACGTCGTTCTGTGCAGCTATGCCACATACCTTGGCTATGCCGCTGAAGGAGCATGGGCAGACATTTCTCCTTACCTTACGGATGATCTGCCGGATCTTATGACCTATGTCGGTGATTACTGGCCATATCTGACAGTCGATGGAGCTATCGGTGGAGTGCCGAGGCTTCTGAATGTACCATCGAGCCATGTAGTCTCCATTCGCAAAGACTGGCTGGATAACCTGGATCTGGAAGAGCCAAAGACGCTTGAAGAATATACTGAAGTCATGCGTGCTTTCACTTTCAACGACCCGGATAAAGATGGCAAGAATGATACCTATGGTCTGAGCGCCGCTGGTTACAGTTACCTCTCTTTCCTGATGGGCGCATTCGGTGCTTCCAGCGAGCGCGACTATTTCCTCAACGACGATGGGACTATCACAACAAACGCCATCAGTGAAGAATACCGGGATGCCCTGCGCTATCTGAACAGTATCTATACAGAAGGACTTATCGATCCTGAACTTTTCACCTGCACATACGAACAAGCTCAAGCGAAATGGGGCCGCGGCGAGATGGGTATCTGGTCAAACTGGTGGAGCCATGCAGGCAACGCATATTACCGTTTCGACTTCGGCAACCTGCAGCCCGACGCCGTCGTAACCCATCTCCTTCCGCCGGTAGGCCCGGAAGGAAAGAGCGGCAACCTCTATGCCACACCATTCGATGCGGTTGTGTCCGTAAGTTATCTATGCGACCAAGCCAAGATTGAGGCGGCACTCAGGCTCCTTAACTTCAATGCCAGCCCCTTGGGCTTCCGTGTTCTCATGTATGGCATCCCCGGAGAATTCTTTGAATGGGATGAAGCAAACAACATGACTACCTGGACGACTGAACTCAATGGCGGCGTTTCCAAATCCGGCAAATACACAACGACCGATATGGAAGTATATAAGCTTCTGTACCAGGAGCGCTGGCAGGGACAGTCCGATGCCTTGTATTCCGGTCCTGAAGGAAAACTGTGGTATGGTGGCGGTGAGCTGCGGTATCAGGAGCCCGTTCGTGAAGACGTGTTCTGTATGTTCCTGACAGACGAATACATCAAGTATCATGCTGAACTGGATTCGTATTTCAAAACCAGTATGATCGCCTTCATCATGGGCGAGAAGGACATTGAGAATGATTGGGACGCCTATGTTGCTGAATATATGAATATGGGCGGCGATATCGAGCGTCAGTCCCAGCTGAAAGTCTACAACGATACGTTCAACACGCAGTGCGTATTCGCGGAATAAAGTCCTTTTCATGTAGTCTTGCCGGGAAGTCGGTTCATACCATGGACCGGCTTCTCTTTTTGTTGTATAATGAATTACATATAGGTGTATCAGCAATCCCGCATCCCGGTCCAGGAGGCCGTCATGAAAAACCGTCTTCCCCGATCCCGGCATTTCCTCAGTATGATCGTTACGGTCATAGTTGCGTTCCTTGTCTGGTTCGTATTAGCCGAACGGGAAATCCATTCTTTAACGCTTGCTTGTTATACAGATCTGTCTCTGGCATCTGAGACGGCTACAAACAGCGCAGCATTCGTCGAGATAATCGCTCAAACCCTATCTGCTGATTCCCGTCTCCAGCGTTTGCATTGGAGTGAAAAGAAAACAGATTACCAACGCTATTCTCTTGAGATTGACGCGGTCGAAGCATTGTCGCAGGCTGACAGCAACTTGTTTCCTGTCAGAGGCAAAACCATCTTTTTTGTCGATAACAGCGATCTTCTGGAAAGATACTGGAGCATCCTGAACCTGAATCTGGCTCTTGGAAATGAACTCTATACATCGTTCTTGGAAAGTGCGCAAAACTCAGCCTGGATCGGTCCGGACTTGATCTATCCAGACAGCACCGTAGTCGAAAAAACAGCCAATCGACTCCTGTTCTGTTATCTTAGGAAAGTGCCAGTAAGCAGATCAGGCAACGCAGGTATCCTGAAAGTAGGCGTCCCGATGGAAGTGTTGTTTTCCTCACTTGCATGCGATTCCCTACGGGGCACATGCGTAATCATGAGAGAACAGGTCATATATGGCGACAGTAATAAAGATTTATCTGAACACCCCGGTTTCCTGAGCAATCTCATCGGGCCTAAAATGATCACTTTAGAAAACGAGGTCCTGGGGATCCGGTTTGTAGCATCATGCAATATACGAAGCTGTTATATTCAGGCATTCCTGCAGATACTGCCGACAACTCTGATTGTCCTGTTGTTTGCCTTTCTGCTGGAATACTACTCCAGCAAAAACGAACAGCGTCTGAAGCAGGAAGTAGACCATGTACTTGATTTAGCGGAACAGGTAAGCATGAACGAAGGAAACATCCATTTCGATGCATCAAATAAAAATGAACTCGGACGACTGCTGTCGGCTTTCAACCGGCTGATCCAGGAGATGCAAAAGCGAGCCGAAAAACAGATCGCTATAGAACAATCCGAGAAACGTGCGATGATGCATGCGCTCCAATACCGGATGAACCCCCACTTTCTTTTCAACAGTCTGAATTGGCTGAAGATGTCGCTTGAAATGCAAGGCATCGGAAAAGAAGAGGGAGAAGCCTTGCTCCTCCTTAGCCGTCTATTGCGCTATAATCTGCAATCAGAGGAACGGGCGAGCCTGAGTGAAGAGATCAGCATGGCTCACGATTATGTCAGACTGATGAACCTCAGGAAGCATGAAACCATACTGCTGCGATCAGACATAAATGAAATCGCCCCTAGCAGGCAGGTAATGCGCTTTTTGCTTCAGCCTCTGTGCGAGAACGCGATCCAGCATGGGATACGGCCCGGAAACACGTTGAATATCCAAGTCCTGGCGGAAGGCACCGATACTGAGTTGAAGATTACGGTTTCAAACGACGGGAAAAAGATCGATCCGGATAAGTTGAAGGTGATAAGGGAAAACCTCTTGAGTGACAACACTGAAAACGGGATCGGCCTTTCAAACGTCGCGCAGCGCCTGAAGCTGTTGTATGGGGAAAGCGCATCACTCTCCATAGCTTCTGATGAGATATGCACAAAGGTTTCTATATACATAAAGACAGATGGAAACGGAGGTATTGAACATGAACCTGCTTATCGTTGACGATGATGAACTGACATGCCAGTGGCTCCGGAAAAACATCCTCGAAATGAACTTTCCTGCTTTAAAGCAGGTGGAATATGCTCTGTCGGCCGAAGACGCTCTGAGGCTTATCTCCTCAAAATATTATCATATCCTGCTGACAGATATCAAAATGGTAGAAATGAACGGGCTCGAACTTATCTCCCACGCGAAACAGCTATACCCCGCTATCAGTACTCTGATCCTGACCGCATACGCTTCATTTGATTATGCTCAGAAAGCTGTTGAATTGGGCGTCAAAGGTTTCCTGTTAAAACCTCTGGACGCTTCCGAATTGCAAAAACAGCTTTCCGGCATCATACAGGATGCGTTTCTGCAGGAACAGGAAGCAGAACCTCCACTCTCAGAAAATTTCCTGCGCTGGACAATCAACTACGTGCAGGAACACCTTGACCAGGAGATCAATATGGCGTTCATCGCGAACCACCTGGATTTCAGCTATAGTCATTTCAGCAGAGAATTCAAGCAAAAGATGGGCCGCTCGTTTGCTGAGTATGTGCTGGACGTAAAAATGCAGCGAGCAACTGAGATTCTGAAACAGGGATACAGGACCGGAGCATGTGCCGAACAATTAGGATACGGCACACCACAGAATTTCAATCGCGCATTTAAACGATTTTACAAATGCACTCCGTCGGAATACCGGAAAAGGCATAGCCGTTAACGGATCATTCCCTTGAAAGAATAACGTCAAGCAGTCTTATAATATTATGTAATATCGGGAGGATTCAACATGAAGATCTTATTCATCGGATCCGGGCACGGTGTTCCGGAACCAAACCGCAAGTGCAGCTGCATTTACCTCGAAACGCAAGGCCATCGATACCTGATCGACGCGGGTGCCGATCCCACGGAAGAGCTGATCCGCAGGGGCATATCTCCGGATACGATAGAATCTGTCTTCATTACCCATATGCACAGCGATCACCTCAACGGCCTAATCCCCTTGATCAGCCTGTGCTCCTGGTTCTACAAAAACGTAAAGCTTCACGTCGCAATGCCGGACCTTCGCGCCGTGCCGGTATTCCGATCACTGCTCGAGGTGGAAGGCGAGAAACTCTGGGAAGGCATTTCTTTCTCCGAAGTGAAAGAAGGTCTGATCTTTGAGGATGGCACTATCCGAGTGACCGCGTTCCGCACGGGACATATCGACCGTTCTTTCGCCTTCCTTATCGAAGCAGAAGGGAAAAAGCTGCTGTTCACGGGAGATATGAAACATGGCACGGGACCGGTGGATGATTATGGCCGCTTCGCAGCAAGGGACGACCTTGATCTGGCTGTAGCGGAATGTGCCCATTTCAACGCCATGCTCTATGAGGAACCGCTGCTGAAGCACACGCCGAAGCGCTTCTGCCTAAACCATTACAGCTGGGCATATGTGGAAAGCTGTTATCACCTGATGGAAACCTTGAAGGATAAGGTGGATATCCTCCTCGCCACAGATGGACTTGAGCTTGAGATCTGAAGGAAAGCCCGTGTCTTCCCACAGAAAAAACGCACCGGCTGCTCACCCCGGTGCGCTTTTCATAAAAGGAGTATCTATGAAGAAGTTCCTGTCTCTCTCTGACGAGTATTATTATATCTGCCAAATAAAGACTGCGTATTGCCGGTCTGTGAACGATTTTTGAACGTTTGCACGATCTCTGTCCGCGAAATAGCAGTAAAGACCCGGCCTAGCCGGGTCTTTCGCATGTATTATCGCTAAGCAAGCTTACCTGCCGAAGCGGAGCACATTCCAGGATGCCTTCCTGAGGCAGGCAGTCAGTATGCCGTTTTCCGCCTTTGTCGCGGTATTCTTCTTGGGCAGGATCCTGTCCGGGTCTTCCCATGTATCGGCATCGTTCTCATTTTCAGCGAACATTTCAATATGCTCTTTAAACTTCCAGTCCTCAAAGCCGCGTACATCCAGATTCAGCTCCTGATCCTCGCTGAGATCTGCATTGATCACAAAGACATTCAGCTCTTCCTTCTCCTCATCCAGCGCAGCAGCTGCCTGGATCGTCCTGACCCCTGTAAAGCCTCCGTACTGGTTCATATCGTCTATGGCATAACCGGGCACATCGTATGTCTCGCAGCTTATCTCGCAGTCAAGTGATACGCCTTTTGCCATCTGTATCATCTGAGCGAACGGATAGTAAGCCGCGCTCTTCCAGACATGTTCCCTGTCGGAGGCACACAGTGCTCCAAGTCCTCCGGTCGCGCAGCCGATCTTGATGCGATCCGCATGGTGCAGCATTACCAGCATGGTACTTGCAGTGCCCAGTGCCTGCATCATCTCGCCGCCCCTGCGCGGACGCCGCCTTGTGGACCAGTCATCCGGATCGTGGCGCACATAAGTCCGGCCAGGCACGAAAAGGTTAAACATCTCCAATTCCTGTCTGCCGCCCATGCCCAGGTGCGCCTCTCCCCTCGGCCGGATCATGCTGCCATACTCATCAAGTGAAAGCATCATGGTCTTCTTCGAGCGCAGCTTAGTCCGGATATAATCGCACAAGGCGATCTCCGTGCGGATATAATCCTCAAACGCCTGGTAACCTGCCAGGAGCGCCTGGGGCATATCCGGCGGCGCCGAATGGTAATGGTGCAGAGAAATATAGTCCACGGCGCTGTAGCATTCCTCCAGCACCTCGCGGTCCCATTCCGGATAATGATTCAGGAAAGGCGATGAGGATACGCAGGCGATCGTCTCGATGGAGGGATCCACCCATTTCATGGCCTTGCTCGTCTCATGCGCCAGTATGCCGTAGCCGCGCGCGTTTTTCTCCCAGGAGGAGATCTGCCAGGGTCCATCCATTTCATTGCCCAGGCACCAGGTATGCACGCGATAGGGTTCCGCATGCCCGTTCTTTTTTCTCAAGTCAGACCACCAGGTACCGCCCTCGAAATTGGTGTACTCCACGCAGTCCGCCGCGTCCTG
>DBXA01000121.1:0-10810 GCA_002309235.1 Christensenella sp. UBA1224
CCGGCGTCAAAGCCGATGCGGCAGCCTTCCAGATGTCGGCCGACAGAGGAGGAAGCTTCTTTATCCTTCGGGGCATCCTCTGCCTTTTCGATGTACTCTACCTCAAACGGACGCTCATAGACGGTGGACATGAAGTCCCGGTCAAAATCACGGGAGCCGCCTACGGAGTAGGCCTGCTTGAAATACTCGTACAGGGGCTTGGAGCCGCAGATCACGATCTTATAGCCGCCGCGAGCCCAGAGGAGCGTCTTGACGATACGGTCCATAACGCAATTGTTGAGCTCGTCATTGGTGCCATCCTTGAATATCTTCATCCGAAGCGTCGAGGTATAGCCCTGGTTGCGGACCACGGCCACAGCCACCATCTGGCTTTCTGCGTAGGCGACAGCCTTCTGGTATGCGCGGGCGATCAGCTCCATGGGGGCAAAATTCGGGTCATACGGGGCTTTTACGACAGGATCGATCTTGATCATTTTCCATTTCTCCTTTCAGCACTCATATTTGATATTGCCGCGAATATATGTGGCTTTGATATTGAATTCGTCATCCGCTATGATGATATCGGCATCCTTGCCCGGGCAGAGCGAACCCTTTGTTTCGGAGACGCCGATGGATGTCGCCGGGTTCAGGGAAGCCATGCGCACGATCTTCCAGACGGGGAGATCCGTATGATGCATCATATTGCGCACAGCAGCATTGAGTTTGAGCACGGAGCCCGCGATCGTGCCGTCCGCAAGGCGGCATTCGATGCCCTTGACAAAGATCGGCTGCCCGCCAAGGCTGTATTCACCATCCGCGAGGCCGCCTGCCCTCGTGCAGTCCGTGATGAGGATCAGCTTGTCGCCCTTGATATCCGCCACCAGCTGGAAGAGGCCGGCATTAACATGGAAGGTATCGGCGATGAGCTCCGTATACACATTCTTCGATGTGAGACCCGCGGTCACAACGCCCGGCGCGCGGTGCTGGAGCGCTGACTGCGCGTTAAAGAGATGGGTAACATGGCCAACGCCCGCTTCGATGGCTTCCATCGCCTGCTCAAAGGTAGCCGCGGTATGGCCCATGGAGATCTGCATCTTCGTATCCCTGCGTATCTCGCGGATGCATTCGAGATTTCCGGGCATTTCTGGCGCGATGGTGAAGACGCGGATGATATCCTGGTGTTTTTTCAGGAAAGCGGCGTCACCGGGCTTGATATGCTCTTCCGCCTGCGCACCTTTCTTGGAGGGGTTGATGAAAGGGCCTTCCGCATTGACACCCAGTATCTCGGCGCCTTTGAAATCCGGCTTCAGGCTGTCCTCGCGCAGTTCCCTGCAGACATCCAGCGCTTTCTCGATTTCCGGTATGGAAACGGTCATGGTGGTCGGCAGCCAGCTGGTGACGCCGTTCTTTACGATGCCTTCCGCCATGGTCCGGACACCGTCTTTCTTGCCATCGGATGTATCCTCGCCCAGATAACCGTGGATATGGACATCCACGAGCCCCGGAGCGACATAATTGCCCTTCGCATCGATTTTCTCGATGGAAGTATCGTCCATAACAGCTCCGGTATCAACAATGCCGGCTATCTTGGTTCCGAACAAAAGTGCTTTGCCCTCTACAACGCTGTCGGGCGTAATGATACGGCCGTTAATGATCGCTTTCATAACCGGAATATCCCCCTTGTGATATTGATATCTTTCGATCGTGCGTGATAATGACATCCCTGCACAGTTTATATTATACCAACGCATCCACCTGTTTTCAACTGTAAAAACAGCCGATTCACATCCTGATACCGGACAGTTGCAGAAAAATGCGGATGTGATAAACTGATATCAGATAAAGTGAGAGGACAAGTGACGTCAATGCAGTACGGGATGCCTACACTGATAGAAAACAGGTCTCTTGAAGAGAACGCCGTTTTATGCAAAAGTCTGGGTCTGGATTTCGTGGAGCTCAACATGAATTTCCCGGAATACCAGCCAGAACAGCTTGAAAGGACAGATGAACTCATCAGGATCGGTGAAAAGGCCGGCATTTACTATACGATCCACCTGGACGAGAACCTGGATATCGCTAATTTCAATCACCTCGTATCGGAAGCCTGGCTGGAGACTGTGCGGCGCACCATCAAAGCAGCGAAAGATCTCCTGCCGCTCCGGGACCGTTTCGGTGACAAAAGTCAGCCGATGGTCCTCAACATGCATATGAACCACGGGATCCATATCACACTGCCCGACAGAAAGATAGATATGTACGCACGTGACCCTGACCTCTATATGCATTCCTTTTCCGCATTCCGTTCTCTGTGTGAAAAATGGATCGGTGAAAGCGATATCCAGATCGCCATCGAGAATACGAACGGATTCCGTTCTTATGAAGAAAAAGCCATAGAGCTCCTGCTGGATAGTACGAAATTCGTGCTGTGCTGGGATATCGGCCATTCAAAGGCGGCAAGTGAAGGAGATGTTCCCTTTATTCTCCAGCATCGGGAGCGCATCATCCATTTTCATATCCACGATGGGACACAAAGTCCTCCGCGAGACCACCTTCCTTTGGGCGGCGGTGAGATAGATATCACGGAAAGGCTCAAGCTTGCCGCAAGCAGGAACGCAAGGTGCGTGATCGAAACCAAGACCGCATCAGCCCTTGAACGATCCGTTCAGTGGCTGCGAAGCAAAGGTTATGTTATATAGCCGTGCGATCATTGAAAGAGGAAAATCATGTGAGTTTCCCAACGAGGCAGGCATTTAGGACTTTGGTCTGTTTAGCATGAAGCCATATAGAAAACGCCTGGAACCGGCGCAAATCACCGAGAGATGTGATCACATCACGGGGCACTATGCCCCTGTTTTCCATCATCGATCGTTATTTGCCGATATACTCATCGCTGACGTTCCGGCAGATCTATACCTAGCGATCCGCACCTGCAGTCTTCCGGAAGTCGACGATGCCCACCGGGCAGCGTCGGTCAAACCGTGCATGATCATATTGGCCGCAGTCAGATCATAGATGGTCTCCACGTTCGCGAAGATCCGGGACATCCCGGCTGCCGGATCAGGCGTCCGGGATGCGGCGTTGGTAAGGATGTCGGAAGGATTCTTCTGCAGGCAGCCGTTCTCCTGACAGTACCTCAAGTACTTGAGGCGCGCGAGCCAGTCGGGTTGTACAAAGGTCCCGTAGAAACAGCACGACGGCAGATAGTACTCTAATCTCTCTCATTTGCCAACACTGCGATTTAAAGGTATAATACGTATCAAAGCAGTATAATGCCTCAACCGGACGATCTTCTTCAGAAAGTGTGGATCAATATGGCCAGAATGACCACAGATAAAGCCGCAGCCTATCTCCGGGAAAAATTATCTTCCCCGGCAGATGACGAAAGGTTTGCCATGTCTCCGCCTACGCAGAGGCTCATGCGCACCATGTACGCGAGAAAAGCCGAAAGCAGTGAGCTTCTCACCCTCGTCAAAGCGCAGGAGATCACAGGCAAAAGCAATAATATACCCCGTATCTGCATGCTCTGCGCGATCATCTTCGCCTTAGCCGCGATCGGCGGGCTGATCACAGAAAAATACGTCCTGACCGGCGTTTTTTCGGCAGCCGTGATCGCTGCATGCCTTCTCCTCGCCAAAGATGCATTCGGCAAAAAAGAGCCCGTCTGCGAAACGTATGTGGATTCCGAGGAGTTGGATCTTTACGCGGCGCATGCCGTTTCCGAGATCGGCATCGATATGACGGAAGCCTATGCTTCCTTCCAGACGGATGCGCTTGTAAATCGTTCCCAGAACGAAGAGGAAGCGGCTGAGATCTATTCCTCCCTTTATGAGATGAAGGCTGATAAGCCGGATGACCCGGATGTGAGCTGGGCATTCGCGGTCGCCTCTTCACTTCTTAAGAAAGCGGGCCTCAGTGAAAAAGAGTACACGCCGGAGGATGCGGCATCCTACCAGATCATGCCATCTGCCGGGATGCACATGACAAGAAAACCTGCGATCATTCGCACAAACGACGGTCTGTTGGTCAAAAAAGGCCTCAGGCTGGGAAAATAGAGGAGAAAAATGCGATATTTCGGTTTTGACCTGGGCGATGGAGAAAGCTGTATAACACTCCTGCAGGATACGAACAGCACGGAACCGGTCATCATCCCCATCAACGGTGAAGCGAGCTTTTTGAGCGCCGTAGCCCATTACAACGGCGGCATCGTGATAGGGCAGCATGCATCCGGCAACCCGGAGGCCACAGACCTGCGGGTCTGCTTCAAGCGCAATTTCCGATCGCTGAGCCAGGATACGTGCCGGTCTGTTTCCGAATTCGTACGCGGGATCACGGAAGCGCTCAACAACAACGAGCAATGGAAGCCCCTCATCGAAGATACGGAAAACACAAGCTTTGTGGTAGGCTGCCCGGCCGGCTGGAGCGAGAAGGTCCGCGAGACATATCACACCCTGCTTTCAGAGGCAGGGCTTCCGAATGTTCACATCGTCTCGGAATCCCGCGCAGCCCTCATGTACGCCGTACGTTCCCATATCGAAGGTATTGACCCGGCACTTATACGGGAAAGCATCCTGGTGATCGATATCGGTTCCTCGACGCTGGATTTCGCCTACGTCTGCGACGGTCGGGAAACAAATATCGGCACCATGGGAGACAACCGTTTAGGCGGCGGACTGCTGGATGAGATGATCATATCCCGCTCTCTCCGCCTTCCCGAAAACAGTGAAAAGGCCGCGCAGATCGAAAACGCGCTGGAGCGTGAGCCGCACTGGAAGAGCTATCTGATGCTCGCCGCACGGGAGATCAAGGAACGCTATTTCAGCGATGAGGATTATTACAACAGCACGAATGAAGCACTTTCCAAGAGAGTTTCTCTCTTTACCTCCTCCGGACGCTTCGATGTGATACTCCGCATGTCACCCGCCCTGGTCAACGACCTGATCAACATGCCCCATGCTCTGCTCGACGGCCAATCCTTCCGTTCGCGCATCGCAAACAGCCTGCACCTGGTCACCCAGCATACCCAGGACCGGCCTCCAAGAGCCGTGCTCCTTACAGGCGGAGCATCCCGCATGCGCTTTTTCCAGGAAATGTGCGAGGAAGCATTCACTTCTTCCATTGTGAAGGTAAGCCCAAAACCGGAATTCGATATCGCCCGCGGGCTCGCATATGCAGGCCTTATGGATGACAACCTGGATAAGCTTTTGAAGGCTATCAAGGAATACGTGGACAGCGATACGGTTGAGAAGAAGGTCGAAAGCGATCTCACATCTCTCATAAATACCGTATCAGATGCGCTCAGCGGTGTCATACTCGAAAAGGCCGTCCTCCCAACCTACCGTGAATGGCGCGGCGGCAATCTGTCTACACTCAATGATTTCGAAAAGAAAGCTGCCGAGGCTATCCGCCAATACATGCAGACGGACGATACGCAGCAGATCATACGCAAGTGCGCTTTGCCATGGACAAGCGGCATACTTTCCGGGATCCAGCAGGATATCGATAAGCTCTGCCGAACCTACGGGATCGATGTCGGCCGCATGCAGCTCAAAGACCTGAGCCTTTACGCCGACAACATCACCGCTTCGGGGCTGGATATCCCAATCGTCACAGTCATCGATTACGTGGTGGGCATCGTCGTGACCGTCGTCATGGCAGCCCTTTCCGGCGGTACCGGCACTGCCCTCATGATGGAAGGGCCCATCGGCTGGATCATAGGGGCCGTGATAGGCGTTCTCGCGGCCGTGATGGGCAAACAATTTGTCGAAAAGATCATCAAATCCGTCGATGTACCGAAGCTTTTCCGCAAGCTCGTGCGAGAATCCGCCATCAACAACGACCGCAATCTGGAAAAAATGTCCTCAGCCATCAAAAACGCTTTCCTATCGGATACCGGCCTGAAGCGCGGCCTCACAGCCCAGATCGCCGAAGGGATCGAACGCGCCATCAACGAAAACGCGCGCGAACAGGCTATGCAGATCGGCTAAAAGAAATTCGTTTCCGGAAATGAACACTCAGCAGCAAAGGATGAACGTCTTAGCATCCTGTATACAAAACGATACAATGCTCAGCGCGGTATGCCTCCCTGCGTCAAGCACGCCGTACCCTGTCAGAAGTCAAGTCCAAACTCAGCAGGGCTGAAACGCGGACAGGTATTGTACGGCGTGCGTATAACGGAAGACGCCAGCCTGTTCCCTATCTCGCAGGCATCGGCAAGCGTTTTCCCGTAAGCGAGCCCTGCCGCCGTACCGGAGAAGAACGCATCCCCTGCTCCCGTCGTATCCGCAACCGGTACCTTTCCCGCGGGCATGATGCCGTAGATCCCCGCGCTGCCATCCACATACACAGCGCCATCTCCGCCAAGTGTGACGACCAGGGCTTGAAGTCCGGCTTCCTCCACCTTTTTCCTGAGGTCTTCCGTTACATCTTCCGGCGTTTTTTCCTCGTAATCCTCCGCAAAAAGCATACCTGCTTCCTGCCTGTTGCAGACAAAGCAAGCCGTATCCTTCAGAAACATCCTGTTTTCAAGGGCAAGAGACATGTTGGCTACAGCGGCATAGACGGGTTTTCCGTATTTCTTCGCGAGAGCATATACCTTTTTCACGATCACAGCATCCATATCCAGTTCCAGCAGAACGGCTCTCGCTTTTTGAAAGATCTCGTCTCCCTTTTCATCAAGGATATCGGCAATAGGGAGCAGATCCGGTCTCTGCGATACGGAGGCCGCTACATCCCTGTTGTTGTCAAATACAGCAAGCCATGTACCCATTCCCGTATCGGTCCTGCGCACATATTTCACATCTACCCCATGCTCTTTGAGCCGGCTAAGCACCTCTGCACCTGCCGCCGTCTTATCCACAAGGCTCACAAATGCGCAGGGAAGACCTATGTTCCCGATATTTTCCGCTATGTTCCGGCTGACACCGCCATGCACGACCTCTATCCTTCCGGCATTCCTGCCGTCCATGATAAAGCTGTCCAGCGGATATCCTTTTATATCAACGAAGACCGAACCCAATACGATAAGCGGCATACCGTTCCCTCTTTTCCGCGATAATAGATAAAGTATAACCAATTCCCTCCCGGATTACAACTCCCGGCCGGGCAAGCTTGTTTTTTCTACACCAAACGATAGCATCAGCATGCTTGACAAACAGGCGTGGCCAATCTACAATCATTTTGGGTTAAAAGGTGCTTTCACCGTTTATCCGCCCGGATATCGGGTCATCTGCGCACAGGCGGTACAAAGAAGAATGTATCCTATCGCGAAAGGTCTTCTCTTAAAAGGCGAAGCAGGCATGGAGGCATTAGGCAGGAAACTTGCCCGCGCTCTCAGCGCGGGAGACGCCGTATTTCTCCATGGTGAAATGGGCATGGGAAAGAGCGTTCTCGCCCGCGCCATCGCAAGGGAATTCGGCGTAGAAGGGCCTATGCCTTCCCCTTCCTTTACCATACTGGAGTGCTATGAGGCAGATATCCCCGTCAAGCATTTTGACCTGTACCGTCTTGAGGACAGATTCGAATTCTATGAGGCCGGCCTTGACGAGGAAATGGATCCAAAGTCACTTTCCATCGTCGAATGGCCGGAAATGACGGATTATCTGCCATTGCGCAGGATAGATGTCACCATCACCAGGGGAGACGCGGAAGACGAGCGTCTCGCGGAGATAACAGCTGAAGGCATCCCCAAAGAAAACATCACAAAAGCAGGACTCTGAATCATCATGATCATACTCTCCGTAGATACCTCCGGCCCCAGCGCCGGGGCAGCAGTGATAAAAGAGCGTGAGGTGCTCTGTGAGATATTTTTAAACAGCGGCCTTACCCATTCCCAGACCATCATGCCCGCAGTGGAGGATGCCCTTACACGAGCCGGGATAACGCCTGATCAGGTGGATGCATTCGCCTGCGTAGCCGGTCCCGGTTCCTTTACGGGTGTACGCATAGGCGTATGCGCTGTGCGCGGCATGGCCCATGCTGCGGGAAAGCCCTGTATCGCTCTGGACGCCCTGGAGGTGCTCGCCCACGCGGTTTACGGTTTCCCGGGGATCGTCTGCCCGATACTGGATGCCAGACGGGATCAGGTATATGCGGCTGCCTTCCGCACAGGCGAAACACCGGAAAGAGTCCTTGCGGACGAGGCACTCGCTTTATCCGATCTGTTTGAAAAGCTCCCCAAAGATCATGACATCCTTTTCACGGGAGAAGCTGCTCCGCTGCACAGAGAGGAGATATCGGATCGTTTCGGCAGTAAAGCTAAGATCGCGCCCGCGCACTCGCTGCATGTGCGCCCGGCAGCAGCAGCAGACCTTGCCATGCGTTTCGGAAGCAGCCGTTTCATCCGGCCAGAAAGCTTAAAGCCCTTGTATCTGCGGGCGCCTTCCGCGGAAAGGGAAAGAGCCGCAGCGCTTGCCGGCAAAGGATAAGAATATGGAAATAAGGAAAATGACACCAGAGGATATCGATGAGGTAATGGCCATCGAGAGCGAGGCCTTTTCCTTACCCTGGGATAAGGAAGCGTATCTTAAGGAGATAACGGAGAACCGCTGTGCCCGTTACCTGAGCCTGCATGAGGATGGCACTCTCATCGCCTATGCGGGTATGTGGTTCATACTTGATGAGGCACATGTGACGACAGTCGCTGTACGCAATGACAAACGCGGCAAAGGCTTCGGCGAGGCGATCATGCGCGAGCTCATACAGAAAGCCGCGGATTGCGGCATGCGTTGGATGAGCCTGGAATGCCGACGCAGCAATATAAAAGCGCAGGCCCTCTACCATAAGCTTGATTTCATAGACGTTGGCTACAGGAAACGGTATTACGAAGATAATGACGAAGATGCCCTTGTCATGGCCCGGCTTTCTCTGCCGGAAGGCGACCCGGAGCGTGACGCGGATCTGATATATGAGGATTGACTGATGCAGACTGAGATCATGCACACAAATGTGCATTACGAGATATACGGAAACGGAAGCAAAAAGCTCCTGCTCCTTCACGGCTGGGGCGGCGGTGTGGATTCCTTCGCGCCTCTCATACGCGACCTCGAGAATGAGTTCACCATGCTCGTTCCGGAAATGCCCGGACACGGCTCATCCGGTGAGCCCCCTGTCCCCTGGAGTGTTACCGAATACACCTTGATGACATACCAGCTTCTGAAAGAGACAGGCTTTGAAAGCTGCTATATCGCTGCCCATTCCTTCGGGGCGCGGATCGCGATACTCCTCGCCGCCACGTATCCGGAGATGGTAAAGCGCATGCTCCTTACCGGCGCAGCCGGGCTGAGAAGTGAAGCCTCCGAAAAGAAAACAGCCCGGACAAAGGTTTACAAGATACTCAAAAAGCTGGCTTCCCTCCCTATCATACCGGAATCGGGCAGGGACAAGCTGAAGGAAAGCCTTATACAGCGATTCGGTTCCGCTGATTACAAAGCCTGCACACCTTCCATGCGGGCGACCTTCAACCTGGTCATACTGCAGGACCTGAGGCCAAAGCTCCCCCTTATCAAATGTCCGGTTTTCCTCTTCTGGGGCGAGGATGATACAGCAACGCCCCTATGGATGGGCCGCGTGATGGAGAGCGAGATCCCCGATGCAGCCCTGCAGGTTGAAAAAGGCTGCGGCCACTTTGCGTATCTCGAAAGCTACGACAGATTCCTTGCGATACTCAAGGCCCTGTTCGTCTGAACAATACAAATGAGGATCAATATATGTTGACTTTTATCCGTATCCTGCGCGCTGTCATCACAGCAGCCGCCTGTACGCTGGGCATGCTCAAATACCTTCACATGTTTCAATTGGAAAGCTATCAGCTGCCCGGTTATAAAAGATATCTTACGACGCATACATCCGTATGGTATTCCATGAATGCCATAGGAGCCGCGGCAGCCGAAGCCGCTGTGCCGCTGTTCGGCTTCCTCTTCACCGTATTCGTTCGGGGCAATACGCCCAATATACTCGCCAATATCCTTGCGATGCTCATGATCGCGGCCGCTGCCGTCTATACCGAGATCCGTCGCCGCAGCACCAGAGAAAAGAAAAAACTCGGCTTTACCCCCCGGATGAAGAGGCTGATCGGCATAAGCTTCCTTACGGTGCTCATACCCGCTGCGATCATCTCCTTTCTGCCCTTTCCGCCCTATCTCCTGCTGGCGCTGTGCCCTGTGATCCCGTTTGCATCAGCCTCCATAGCCGATCCGTATGAAAAGAGCATCAATATGGGCTTTTTCCGGGATGCTCAGGCCACTCTCGCCACAAGACCGGACCTTATCAAAATAGGTATCACCGGCTCCTACGGGAAGACATCCACCAAATTCATGCTGAACACGATCCTGTCCGAAAAATACGATGTACTCTGCTCCCCTGCCAGCTTCAATACTCCTATGGGCTTGACCCGTACCATCCGGGAAAAGCTCGAGCCAAGGCACGAGGTGTTCATTGCGGAAATGGGTGCGCGGCACAGAGGCGATATCAAGGAGCTCGTAGAGTTAGTACACCCGCAGTACGGACTTATCACAAGCGTCGGTCCCCAGCATCTGGAGACATTCGGCTCTCTCGCCAATATCGCATCTACCAAATTCGAACTGATCGAAGGCCTTGGAAAGAGCGGCTGTGCCTTCCTCTCCAGTGACAACGGCGGCATCGTAGATGGATTGTACGATCTTACAAAGTGCGAAAAATACCTCGTCGGCACTCCTCTTGCCGATCATGCCGTATACGCGGAGGATATCTCCTGCGGACCGCAGGGCTCTGCCTTTACCCTGTGCATAGGGGAAAGACGCATCCCCATCACCACGCGCCTTCTCGGCAGCCACAACATCAGCAATATCTGCCTCGC
>DBXA01000121.1:10948-11109 GCA_002309235.1 Christensenella sp. UBA1224
GGCAGCTTCCCCGGCCGCCACATCATCGTGACCCCAGGCTTTGTAGAGGAAGGCGCGAGCGAGCAGCAGCTCAACCGGGAGCTTGGCACAAGGATAGCCAAGTGCGCAGACATAGCGATACTCGTAGGCCGCAGGCATACGCAGCCAATCGCGGACGGCGC
>DBXA01000121.1:11241-11405 GCA_002309235.1 Christensenella sp. UBA1224
ATGGGCAAAACGGCTGTCGCCGTCCTGTTCGGCGGCAAAACATGTGAACACGATGTATCCATCATCTCCGGCCTGCAGGCCTTAGCGGCCCTGGACAGCGTAAAATACGAAGGCTTTCCCGTATATCTTACCCGGGAAGGCGCATGGTATATCGGTGAAGGTCT
>DBXA01000121.1:11589-23483 GCA_002309235.1 Christensenella sp. UBA1224
GGACGCTGCAGGGCATGCTGGAGCTGTTCGGCATACCTTATGCATCCTCCGGTGTACTTGGCTGTTCCATCGGCATGGATAAGATAGCTATGAAGACGTACTTCCGCGGCTGCGGCTTCCCGGTCCTCGAATCGCGGTGGCTCACCCGCGCCGACTGGGCTGCAGACAGGGACAGCGTGCTCAACATGCTGGAAGGCGCTCTTCCCTACCCCATGTTCGTAAAGCCTGCCAATCTCGGTTCGTCCATCGGCATAAACCGCGCGACAGACCGGGCTTCCCTTGCGGATGCCATTGATGTGGCTGCTGCTTACGACAGACGTATCCTTGTCGAAAAAGGCATTCCGAACCGGCTCGAGGTCAACTGCAGCGTATTGGGCTATGCCGGCTATGTACGCGCAAGCGTTCTGGAAATGCCCGAACAGGTAAAAGGCGGACTGCTGGACTTCAATACGAAATACTTAAAAGGTGCAAAAGGCGGCCAGAGTGAAGGCATGACCTCCCTTGCAAGGCAGATACCCGCCCCGATCAGCGAAGAACTGACCAAGACCATACAGGAAATGTCCGTAAAGGTCTTCCGCGAGATGGATCTCAAGGGCTGCGTACGCATCGACTATATGATCGATGAGGATACAGGAGCATTCTATATCTGTGAGATCAATATCATACCCGGATCCCTTGCATTTTATCTGTGGGAGCCTGCCGGCCTTGAATACAAAGCCCTGCTCGATGAGATGATCGTTTATGCTTACCGCGACAGAGCCGAAAAGCAGGCAAGCGTTTTCTCCTACGACAGCCGCATCCTCGAAAAGCAGGCGTCCGGCGCAAAAAGAGGCAAGATGGGAAAGCTTTCCGGCATCCGCAAGTAATTTTTCATAGAACTGTACACGAATCTTCATTGCCATGTATAAGAGCACATGGTATACTGTTTTCCGGAAAACGATCGAACGGAGGAGATACATATGAGTACACTGCACGTATTGGATCATCCGCTTATCACCCACAAGCTGACTATCATGCGCAAGAAAGATACCGGTTCCAAGGATTTCCGCGAGCTCCTCGATGAGATCGCACTGCTCATGGGCTATGAAGTCACCAGAGACCTCCCCCTTGAAGAGGTCGAGATCGAAACGCCTATCTGCAGGACCAAGGCAAAGATGCTCGCCGGCAAAAAGCTTGGCATCGTTCCGATACTGCGCGCAGGCCTCGGCATGGTAGACGCTCTGCGTACTCTCGTCCCCGCCGCCCGAGTAGGCCATATCGGCCTTTACCGTGATCCGGAAACTCTCGAACCCGTAGAATACTACTGCAAGCTGCCCAACGACGCACAGGAGCGCCTTATCATCGTGTGCGATCCAATGCTTGCGACCGGCGGCTCTGCGTGTGCTGCGATCGATTTCCTCAAGCAGCGCGGCTGCACGAATATACGCCTTATGTGCCTTCTCGGCGCTCCCGTCGGCATTGAACGCGTGCAGAAAGAGCATCCGGATGTCGATATCTACATCGCCGCTGTCGATGATCACCTGAACGATCACGGCTACATCGTCCCCGGCCTCGGCGATGCCGGAGACCGTATCTTCGGCACAAAATAACCTACCATACATCAAACCATATCGGGCGGGGCTTCGGCTCCGCCTTTTGACAATACGGAGGAAAAGCTCATGGATTGGCTCAAGGTCACTGTACTCACAACCACAGAAGGCTCCGAGGCTGTATCACAGCTTCTCATCGATGCAGGCGCCGCCGGCGGCACCCAAATAGAGGACAGACGTGATTTCGACGAGGAACACCGTCCCGCCGGCATGTGGGATATCATGGATGAATCAATCGCTGAGGGCATGCGCGAGGAAGTATGCGTGACAGCCTATTACCCTGCAACGTCATCGGCAGCAGATGTCCTTTCTCATATCCGGCAAGGCCTGTCATCGCTGAAGGAAGATCTTGAGCCTGTCATGCCAATGGGCAGTCTTGCGATCGAGACAGGCGGTGTAGATGATGAAGACTGGGCAGAATACTGGAAAAAAGATTACAAACCTTTCCGCATCGGCAAGCACCTGGTCGTAAAGCCCGGCTGGGAGGATTACGAAGCCCTGAAGGGTGATAAGGTGCTGGAGATCGATCCCGGCATGGCCTTTGGCACCGGCACGCATGAAACGACATCCCTGTGTATGGAGCTCATTGAAGAGTACTTAAAGCCCGGCGACGAGATCATTGATATCGGCACAGGCTCCGGTATACTGGCGATCGCGGCCTGCGAATGCGGCGCCAGCCGAGTCCTCGCGACCGATATCGACCCGCTTGCCGTCAAAACAGCCGGAGAAAACGCCCGACGTAACGGCTGCACCGATAAGATCGAGGTGCGATGCGGTGATCTCCTGCAGGTAGTAGACCGTCAGGCGGATATCGTCATCGCCAACATCATTGCGGATGTCATAGTGACTCTCGCCGCACCCGCCATGGGCTGCATACGCGACGGCGGCCTGTTCATCTGCTCCGGCATCGCCTGGGAACGAGAGGAAAAAGTGCTTAAAGCGCTTGAAGATGCCGGATACGGGAAGCCGGACATCCGCCGAAAGGGAGAATGGGTCGCCATGGCATCGAGGAAGGAAAAGCATGCATAGCTTCTTTATAAAGCCCAGGGCCGTCTCAGGAGATACCGTACTCCTTGATATCGATGAATCCCGTCACGCTTCCAAGGTGCTCAGGCTCATCCCAGGCGATACCGTTCGCCTGATCGACGGGCAGGGACACGCCTTCGAGGGCAGCATCCTGAGCTGTTCTCCCGGTGAGACAAGGGTATCCATCGGAGAAAGCCTTCCCTCTCACGAATCGCCCGTCAGGGTGACGGTATACGAAGGATATCCCAAGGCCGACAAACTGGAATTCATCGCCCAGAAACTGACGGAAACCGGCGTTTCTGCGCTTATACCTCTCGTCATGCGCTACAGCGTCGCTAAGCCGAAGACAGGTCATGAGGAAAGGCTGGAGCGTATCTCGAAAGAAGCCGTCAAGCAGTGCGGCCGCAGCTCTTTCCTCTGGATCCATTCCCCCATCCCCTTCGATAAAGCCCTGCCGCTCATGAAGGAGCATGACCTTATGCTCATGCCCTGGGAAAACGCGCACGAGACGACGATCCTCACAGCGCTTCGGGAGCATCCGCATGCCCGCGATGTCGGCATCCTGATAGGTCCGGAGGGCGGCATCTCCCCTGAGGAAGCTGAAGCGGCAGCAAACGCTGGCGCTGTTCCGGTAACGCTCGGAGACCGCATCCTCCGTACGGAGACAGCTTGCGTTGCCTGTGCGGTATTGACTCTGACTTTTTTGGAGGAACAGGCCGAAAAATCAAATTAATGCCATTTTTTTTGTACAGGCAGTTCATATAGTCATATTATACTTGTTGCATCAATATCATCCGGAGGGATACTATGTCCAGGCTTATCGGCATCGATCTGGGGACCACCAATTCCTGCGTCGCGGTAATGGAGGGGAGCGAGCCCGTCATCATACCCAATGAGACAGGCGGACGCACCACACCCTCTGTCGTGGCGTTCACAAAGGATGGCCAGCGTCTGGTAGGTCAGGCCGCCAAAAGGCAGGCCGTGACGAATCCCGACCGAACGATCTCCTCCATCAAGCGCGAGATGGGCAGCGATTACCGCATCAACATAGACGGCAAGCGCTATTCCCCTCAGGAGATATCCGCTATGATCCTCCAAAAGCTCAAGGAGGACGCGGAAAACTACCTGGGAGAGCCGGTCACGGATGCCGTTATCACCGTCCCTGCTTACTTTACGGATTCTCAACGGCAGGCTACTAAGGACGCAGGCACCATTGCCGGGCTCAACGTTCAACGCATCATCAACGAGCCTACCGCCGCTGCCCTCGCCTACGGCGTCGATAAGGAGCAGTCTCAGAAAGTGATGGTATACGATCTGGGCGGCGGTACCTTCGATGTGAGCATACTCGAAATATCCAACGGCGTCATAGAGGTGCTCGCAACCGCCGGCAACAACCGCCTTGGGGGCGATGATTTTGATACTGCTTTGACCGAATACCTGGCAGGAGAATTCCGCCGGGATACCGGTCTCGATATCCACAGGGACAATGCCGCCTATTACCGCCTGCGTGAGGCCGCAGAAAAGGCCAAGGTGGAATTAAGCGGCATGCTCGAGACGCAGGTCAACCTTCCCTTCCTCATGTCCGATAAGAAGGGTCCCCGCCACCTGGAAGCCACTGTCACCCGCGCCAAATTCGAACAGCTTACCGCCCATCTCGTAGAAGCCACCATGGGCCCCGTGCGGCAGGCTCTCGCCGATGCAAACCTGCAGCCTTCCGGCATTGCCAAGACACTGCTGGTAGGCGGTTCCAGCCGTATCCCTGCGGTACAGAACACGATCCGCAAATTCATGGGCAAGGAACCCTTCAAGGGGATCAATCCGGATGAATGCGTGGCTATGGGGGCATCCCTTCAGGCAGGCGTTCTCGCCGGCACTGTAACGGGCCTCCTGCTTATCGACGTAACTCCCCTTTCTCTGGGCATTGAGACAGTCGGCGGCGTGTTTTCCAAGATCATAGACCGGAATACCACACTTCCCATCAAGCGCAGCGAAATTTATACCACCGCTGCCAATTTTCAAACCTCCGTCGAGGTCAAGGTGTTCCAGGGAGAAAGATACATGACCAGCGGTAACCGCCTGCTGGGCAATTTCCGCCTGAACGGCATACGCCCTGCCCTTCGCGGCGTACCCCAGATAGAGGTCACGTTCGAGATCGATACCAACGGCATCGTTCACGTATCAGCCAGAGATCTCGCTACCGGCCGCCAGCAGGAGATCACCATAACCGCCTCCTCCAATCTCTCTCAGGCGGAGATCGACCGCGCAATCCGCGATGCGCAGCAGTATTCGGAAGAGGACAAGCGCCGCAGAGCGGAAGCAGATGCCCAGCACGAGGTGGATTCCCTCATCTACCGCGCCGCCGCCGTTTCGAAAAAATGCACGAGGGAAGATAGAAAGAGGCTCGATGAAGCCTGTTCTCAGCTCAAAAAAGCCGTAAAGAGCAAGGATACGAGCCGGATCATCGCCGAGGAGGAAGAACTCAGGCGCATGCTGGATACGCTTGACCCCGCCGGCAATTCCGGTCAGGGTACTTTCTGAAAAAACAGACGCGGCGTTCACGAGGTGATCGTTCATAAGAGGCTCAAGAAAGCATCACCACGCACCTGTCTGAGAAGCTCGATAAAAATGCCGGACTTCTGTATCAACAGCGGTCCGGCATTACTGTTTTGCGGGTATATTACCGGCTGATACACATCTATGCGCGGCATATTATGTGTTATCTGCCATCTCCTTGTTCATTTTTACCCTGATGCGTTCAACAGGGAAAACATCCGCTATCTCCTGTACGAGAAACTGCTTTTCATCCAATCCGGTTTTTCCTGTTATCTTCAGGTATTCTTCGACAACCTTACGATCAATAACTATCCGGCCTTTTCCTGCCCGGTGTCTGTCAGAGCCGTCCTTTTTTACCCCGGAGATCCAGTACTCTTCGCCAGACTCTATGTCATGATAGTTTCCACTGATTCCGTTATGCTTCTGAAAAGCATGGTTGTTGAAGTACAAGGTCCTGCCGGATTTAGATATCATAACATGTCCGATCCAGGCAGGCCCATCATCATGATATCCCGTTTTAAGTTCTATGTACTTTATTTCCATAAACAGCACACACTCCCGAATGAAATGATATCCGATGACAGTGAGATCCCGGCTCAGCATGCCTCCCATCGGCAGACATGATAAGCTATAAAGCCCTCGGTTTTGCAAGGGCTCTATAGCGAAACCTAACTGCCCGGCCATATCAGAAGGGCTTCTGCCCTTTACCGTTACATCAGCTTCCTGAACATGGCTTCGAAATCTTCCAGCGTCGCGGGACGCGGGTTGCCGGGTGCGCAGGCATCGGCAGCGGCGGATTCGCACAGGAAGGGCAGATCCTCTTCCTTCAGCTTTTCCAGCTTAGTGGGTATGCCCACATCCACGGAGAGCTGTCTTACGGCATCGATGGCAGCCTTGCGGTACGCAGTCTGGTCCATGCCCTTGGTATCCACACCGAAAGCCTCTGCGATCTCCTTAAACTTTTCTCCCGTGTATTCCTGGTTGAACTCCATAACGATAGGCAGCATCATAGCGCAGGCCACGCCATGGGGCGTATCATAGACAGCGCCCAAGGTATGCGCCATGGAATGAGCGATGCCCAGACCTACGTTGGAATAAGCCATAGCCGTTACATACTGGGCAAGAGCCATCCCTTCCCTGCCGTCCGGATCATTCTGTACTGCCTTGCGCAGGTTTTTCGCGATCAGCTTGATCGCCTCCAGATCCAGACAATCGGCAAGAGCCCAGGCTGCCTTGGTGGTATAGCCTTCAATAGCATGGGTCAGCGCATCCATACCGGTGGAAGCGGTAAGGCCCTTGGGCATGGAAGCCATCATATCGGGATCGACCACTGCCACATCCGGTATATCGTTGGGATCCACGCATACGAACTTGCGCTTTTTTTCCACATCCGTAATGACATAGTTGATAGTGGATTCCGCGCCGGTGCCGCCGGTGGTAGGAACGGCTATAGTGAATACCGTGCGGTTTTTGGTCGGTGCTACGCCCTCAAGAGACCGTACATCGTAGTATTCCGGGTTGTTCACGATGATGCCGATACCCTTGCCCGTATCCATAGAGGAACCGCCGCCTATTGTGATCATGAAATCGGCGCCGGAAGCACGGTATGCATCCACGCCCTGCTGCACATTTTCAATGGTCGGATTAGGCTTGATGTTGGAATATACTTCAAAAGCGATGCCGTTCTTCTGTAAAAGATCCGTCACCTTTGCCGTCACGCCGAATTTCACCAGGTCCGGATCGGATGCCACAAAAGCCTTTTTAAAGCCCTTGGAAGCGATGATGCCCGGGATCTCATTGATCGCGCCATGGCCGTGGAAGGACATGCCGTTCAGAACAAAACGATTGACTGCCATAGTAAACCCTCCGTTTTCTGTGATTGGTTTCCTTATATACTATACCACAGATCGGGCAGGAATTAAACACCTTTATTGCCCGCCTCAGTCAAAAATTGACAACACACAAGTCCCCCGGAATGCAATATTAGCGGATATATAACAGCTTCATATCAACGTAGAATATCGATTTATGCGCCACTGCTGAGATTTGGGAGCTGTACAGGCTGTTGATTCAAGTTATGAAAATCCAGTCTTCCACCAAATGTCACAATGTCACCATAAATTCTTCACGTCAATATATTGACATATGCAAAGTTCAGTGATATTCTATTGTCGGGAGGTGCAAGGAATATGGACGAGGTCGAACGGCTGCAGAAATACCTGGGCATTGTCCGAAGGAGTGCAGGCTGGAGTGCTGCTGCTCTGAGTGAAAAATTGGATGTTTCCAGGCAGATGATCAGCAATCTTGAGACGAGCAAGACCTATACGATGACGAAGATGCAGTATCTTGCCATACGAAAGGTGCTTGACGACGAGATACGCTCCTCCCCTGAAGAGGAAACACAGATGCTGCGCGATATCCTGGAAATACTGGTGGACCATCCGGAGAACTATTCCGAAGAGGTCCGCGGCAAGATACTCGAAAACGCCAAGCTGCTGGCACCCGCTGCAGCAGCAAAGGACAGCGACCGCAGGAACATTACCATCGCCTGGGGCGCTGTAGCCGGTATAGCCGCAGCCGCGATAGGGATAGGGATCAAGATGCTGACAAATACAGATAACAAGAACGACAAATAACGGAGGTACGAGACTATGAAAGGGATCACAAGAGGCGCACTTGGACTCGCGATCGGAGCAGGCATCGTATGGGGCATCAACAAGCTGATAGGGCTTTCCGAGCAAAACGGTAAGCCGGAATTCGACGCGGACGGCTATAATGCCGAAGGCTTCGATGTATTCGGCTTCAACAGAGACGGTTACGACCACGAAGGATACGGCCGAGATGGGTTCAACGCCGACGGCTATGACAGAAACGGATATGATAAGAACGGATACGATACGGCCGGGAACGACCGTGCAGGCAACAGCCGTGAGCATTATGCCGAAACGGTAGAGGAGCTCAAGGCCAAATTCGTCGAAGCAGGCAGATATATGGAGGATTCCGAATATGCCAAGGCCGCTTCCCTGATCCGCAGCGGGCTTGAAAGCGGCATCAAATGCGTTTTGGAGCATTACGGTGTGAAAGAATGGAGAGACCGCAGCTTCTCCGAAGCGGTCAGACTGTGCGATCACTTCAAGTATATCAATGACGAGCTGCTTGAAAGCGTATCCGATGCCAGAGACCATTGCAACAGCATTCTGCACGATATCGCTGCCAACGCAGCCGGATACGCGCGTTTCTGCAGCAAGGCCTTTGCAGAAGTCATAGACACTGTCGAAAAGATGACAGACACCTGCCAAAAAGAAGAATGCCGGGAGAATAGCTGTTCATGCGGCTGCCAGTGCGAAAAGCCCGCATCTGATGCCGAGAACAGCGATGCAGAAGTACCCGACGAAGGCACAGAAGAATAAAGACTAACGCTCATCAAAAAGATATATCGGTTTTCAGACCCGGGCCGGTCATTCCTGCCCGGGTCATATTATACCAGGTCAATAAATGGCACCCGCTCCTCCCTGAGATTATGTTAATTCTCTGCATCACATATTGACGAACTCAATTAGATTGTGTACAATTTATTTGTCAGAAATAATAAAGGAGCTGGAGCATGGAAAACTACGAGATCGCCATCATCGGAACGGGCCCTGCAGGCATTTCCGCAGCGATAACCGCAAAAGTCAGGAACAAGAAGCTCCTGCTGGCAGGAAGCGCCAATCTTAGTGAGAAGCTTTCCAAGGCACACAGGATAGATAACTACCCCGGGCTTCCGGGTGTAAGCGGCGCAGATCTGGCTGCCAATCTGAAAAAGCAGCTTGACGAGTTAGGGATAAAGATAACCGATAAGCATGCAGGAGGCATCTATACATTCGGGGATCATTTCAGCATACAGCTTGATAACGATTTTGTCGACGCTCAGGCGGTGATCATAGCCGGCGGCATCATGCAGGGAAAACTGCTTAAAGGCGAAAATGAATTCCTAGGGCGCGGCGTCAGCTACTGTGCAACATGTGACGGAAGGCTCTACCAGGGGAAAAAAGTAGCCGTTCTCGGGTACAGCAGTGAAGCCCCAGAAGAAGCGGAATACCTTTCAGAGATCGTAAACGAAGTACTGTACTTCCCCGTAAAGAGCGGTGTGCCGGCTGAGCGCGGAAATATACAGGTATTAACCGAGATCCCCACAGCCATACAGGGAGATATGAAGGTCAATACACTTGTTACCGATAAGAGCGAGCATAAAGTAGATTGCGTATTCGTGCTGCGCGATGCCGTACCGCCCGAAAGCCTTGTTCCCGGCATTGAAACGGACGGTCCTCATATCAAAGTAAACCTGCAGATGGAAACCAATATCCCGGGCCTTTACGCATGTGGAGACATAGCCGGAAAACCCTACCAGTACATCAAAGCCGCAGGCCAGGGCAACGTAGCCGCTCTTTCAGCAGTCAGGTACCTGGCATCACGCGGCAACGATACAGAAAACGATCAAAAGGAGAGATGAACATGGTAACGACCGTAAAGAACAATGACCTTTCCCAGGCAAAGAAAAGCAAGATCGCGGTTGTGGATTTTTCCGCTACCTGGTGCGGTCCCTGCAGGATGACCGCGCCGATCATGGAAGAGCTTTCCGAGGAGCTCAAAGGGCAGGTAGACTTCTTCAACTGTGATGTGGATGAAAACAACAGTCTGGCAGCGGAATTCGGCATCAGCTCTATTCCCGCCATCGCTGTACTCAAGAACGGCGTGCTCTCAGATATGACTGTCGGTTTCCGGCCGAAAGCCGCCCTTAAGGATTTCATACTCGGCGGAAAATAAAAGAACCTGGAAGCAAACAAGTTACTTCCATCATCCGGCACCGCAGCCTCTGATCGCTGCGGTGCCGCATATGATATTTTCGGCAGGCAATACAGCTGCCGCCATGTTCAAAGGAAGGAAAAACAAGATGCGTGATCATCCGGAGCTGAGGCTCGAAAACCAGCTGTGTTTCCCCCTGTACGCATGTTCCAAGGAGATCGTGAGGAGATATACTCCCCACCTTGAGCCGCTCGGGCTCACCTATACGCAGTATATCGTAATGATGGTGCTGTGGGAGGATGGTTCCATCGGCGTCAAAGAACTGGGGCATAAACTGTGGCTGGATTCCGGCACGCTGACACCTGTAGTCAAAAAGCTGGAAGCGCAGGGTTATGTTTCCCGCCAGCGGTGCACAGATGACGAACGCCATGTCTCGGTTACGCTCACAGAGGCGGGAAAAGCGCTTGAAGAAAAGGCAGCCTCTATCCCGGGCAAGGTCAGCTGCAGTGTTTCGCTCACAGCCAAAGAGGCCATGCAGCTGCATGGCCTCCTGTACCGCATATTGAACGGATTGGATCATCCCTCTTTGCATCAATAAAGGCTTCGGATGACCTCCGCGCATTTATCAATGCCGAGTACTCCACTGTTAAGGGTGACATCATAATTCCTGAGGAGGCCCCAGGTCTCATCCGTATAGTTCAGGTAATACGCCGCCCTGCTCTTATCCTTTTCTTTGAGACGGCGTATGGTGGGCACCTCATTCTCGCCGTACACTTCGGTGATCCTTTTGGCACGGAATTCGTAATCCGCGTGGATAAAAACATTCAAGCAGTCATGAAGGCCGCGCAGGATGTAATCCGCGCATCTGCCGACGATAATGCAGCTCCCCTTTTCGGCCAGTTCCTTTATGACCTTGCACTGTGCGACCCATATGGTATCCGAAGGCGTCGGAATGCCGGTCGTAAAGCCGGCGAACCAGGTTGAATGGACGTTCTCGATCTCCGCGGATACAAAATCCTCGGTAAACTTGCTCTCTCTGGCAAGATTGGTTATGATCTCCTGATCGTAGCAAGGTATCCCTATCAGATCTGCAGCTTTGCGGGCTATCGTACGGCCGCCGCTTCCGAATTCCCTGCTGACAGTGACGATCCTGTTCTTCATCTGAAAATACCTCCTCTCAATGGTCTACTCCTGAATATCCTTACCATTTTTATTCAAGGCTTCAATGCTGATGCGAATCGCAGGACGTATGCCCTGGTTCCTGTCGTTCACGCTGCGGCCGCTCGTCGTGATCTCACCCTGCGCGCTGACATTTGAAACGCTTTCACTGTACATACCGGGCGTCCGTAAAAGCCACCTGGAGCTTCCTGTCACGCTGTAAACATAAGCACCTTTTCCAACGGTATAATCGGATGGATAGCAAACGCGAGCGCCATTATCCATGAAATACTCCTGGGCTTCGGATATACTGAGCAGAAACACACGATCCTCCGTAGCGTTTCCCGGATCATTCGCGTAATCCGGATTGGCATCCGGCTCGACGAGAGTGAGCTGCAGGAGAGCTTGCTCCTCCGGCGTAAATGCACTTTGGATAAAGTCATCATTGAGCCAAGCGCGAAGGGAACACCTTTCCCATGTGACATCCGCGCCTCTGTCATGATAGGGAGCTGAATCCAGCGCGAGAGCTGAGATCAGCAGTACCGTATCCCCATCGTTTTCAAGAACGATCCATTCGATATCCTCGGGGCCGTTATCCGCATCATTATCCTGTTCGTAGGAGCCGAAATATACGGTATCCCCTTCCCTTGCAGAAGCAAGATATGTGTAATCCGGTTCTTCCTCCGCAGGCTGATCGATGTTTTCAGTCTGATCATCTGTTTCAGAGCCGGTTTCTCCGTTTTCTCCAGCATCGATCGCATCGTCGCCGCCTTCTCCATCAGG